>JANSYB010000086.1 GCA_024742655.1 Paracoccaceae bacterium
ACGAGGCGCGCGCAATGCTGGGCCTCAAGGGCGCGGACAAGGTGGCGGTGTGACCTGAGCGCGGATTTGTGTGTGCTGGAGGCCCGTGCGCCACCCGTCGCCTCTTTTGATCGCAAGCAGATTCATCAGCGCGCGTTTTTTTCAAGGTGTACTCACGATGGCACGTCTTCTGGGACATGTCGGCGCGCTGCCCCTTGCACTTACGGTGAACGAGGTGCCACAGCCTTGTCCCACGCCCCTTGGACCTTCGAGCTAAAGCGTTTCGCGAAAACCTGAATCACAGCTTTTCGTGAAACGCACGCAACAGACCAGCGTTGCACGCGTTTCGCCTTCAATTGATATCTCAGGTTAAAGGCGAAACGCTTTAGCCGGCGCCGATGGTGTCCAAGAAGAGAGAAAAGAGCTCGCCCTGCGAGTTGATCCGCAGCTTCGAGTAGACGTTGCGGCGGTGAATGCGCACGGTTCCGGGCGAGATCGAGAGCAGCCGCCCGATCGCCTCCGAAGAATGGCCGCGCAGGGTCAGTTCAACGATCTGGCCTTCCCTGTCAGTGAGAGCGCCATTGCCGATGGTGTTGAAGGCGTCTGCAACTCTCTGGTTCAGGATGTCCGATGATTTGCCGGGGCCTGACCTGTCGACACTCGACCAGTGGCGGCGACACAGTGCCTCGACAATCGGCTGGATCTCGGAGAGCACACGCATCTCGGTCTTGCTGAACTTCTTTTCGGTCCGCATCAGTGAGACGACGATCTGAAGGTCCGTGTCCAAATCAATCAGAAACCCGACCTCTTCCGCCAGACCTGTCTGTGCATAATAGTTTCGGTAGTACTCCCCTTGATAGAAACGATCCGGCGCGATTTCCTTCAGGCGCCAGATGCCCGGCGGCGTATCGCCGATGCTTGCCAGAAAGAAAGGGTCGATGAGGTAAGGGCCCTCAAGGTAATCGTCGACATGGAGCTTTCGGCGGGCAGGGGTGAAATCATCAAAAAGGGCAAGCGGCCGCTCTTTCCCGATATATCCGAAGATCACTGTAAATTCGTAAGGCACCACGCTGCGCACGCCTTCGGCGAGCGTTCTGGCAAAGGTCGGAGCCCCCAGAGCATCAAGGCATCGCGCGGCTTGTCGGTTCCAGTCTGTTGGCATCCTGATCCTCGATTAGTACAAAATGTATATAACAAATTGCATATTTACACAAAAGGGCAATTTCCGACAAACTATTGAAAGCGCGTTATAGGCGCGGCCCCTCTTTTTCTGCTCGGGTAAGCCGGTGTTGGATCACGAACAGCCCACTGAAAGCATAGAGTCGCCCATCGCAGAGTTGCGGGGCGTCACCAAGAGATTCGGGTCGCTGATTGCTGTAGACAACATTGACCTCAGCATAGGATCCGGGGAATTCCTGTCCTTTCTTGGTCCGTCGGGCTGTGGCAAGACAACCGCGCTCAGGATGCTGGCGGGCTTTGAAACCCCGAGCCAAGGACAGGTCTTTATCGGGAACGAGAATGTTTCGGATTTGGAGCCATACCGGCGACCCGTGAACATGGTCTTTCAGAGCTATGCGCTTTTCCCGCATATGACCGTGGCGCAGAACGTCGCCTACGGGCTGGATCAGCGGCGGCCCAGATTGCCGAAATCCGAGATCGCCGACAGGGTGCAACGTGTACTCGACACGGTGCGTCTGGGCGAATTCGGCCCGCGTCGCATTTGGGAGATGTCAGGCGGGCAACAGCAGCGTGTTGCTCTTGCACGCGCCATCGTCAACGAACCCAAGCTGCTTTTGCTGGACGAACCTCTGGCCGCGCTTGACCGCAAGCTGCGCAAGGAAATGCAGATCGAATTGCAGGATATCCAACGTCAACTGGGGATCACCTTTGTCCTTGTCACGCATGATCAGGAAGAGGCACTGTCGCTGTCTGACCGGATCTGCGTGATGCGCGCGGGTGCGATCGTTCAGGCCGGCAGCCCGCAGGAACTCTATGATCGCCCGGCCACGCGCTATGTCGCCGATTTCGTCGGAACGTCGAATTTCTTCGATGGCAAGGTCGAGATCGCCTCCAATGGCGAACGCGCGATCACGCTCGGCAACGGGCAGACCTATGCCACCGCCCTTGGCAGTGACATCGCATCTGGCCAGGCCGGATGTCTCAGCGTGCGCCCGGAGCAGATCAGACTGAGCCGGACCGAAGTGCCGGGCGGTCTCTCGGCGACGGTTCAGAACCGCATCTTTCTGGGCGAACACACTGAGTACGTCGTCCGCAACGAACATCTTGGAAGCATTACCGCACTTGCGCCCCGGCAAGCGGACGCAGGTCTATCGACACTTGGGAAAGGCGACAACGTCTGGGTCCACTGGGCCCCGGATTCCGCCCTAATCCTAAGGCCAGACTGAAGGTTTAAGAGCAGCAATCATCCAACTGGGAGATACGACATGAAAGATAAATCATACATCTCGAAGCGGAAATTCATGGAAGAACTGCGGCGGTATGAAAACGGCTCCGTCACGCGGCGGCATTTCCTTGGTGTAACAGGGCTTGGCACCGCCACCGCGATCATGGCGGGCGCATTGCCCGGCCTGAGCCCATCGCGCGCGCTGGCCAGCAGCGATATTGGTGACCGTGTCGTTCTGGCGACGTGGCCAAACTATCATGACCCTGAAAACTTCGAGATCTTCACCGATCAAACCGGGGCGTTCACGCAGGTGAACGTTTTTGGGTCGAACGAAGAAATGCTGGCCAAACTGCAGGCCGGTGGCAGCGGCTGGGATGTCTACGTGCCCACGAACTACACGATTACCACCTATGTCGAGGAAGACCTGATCGAGCCGCTCGATCTGTCGAAACTTCCGAACTACGATCCGGATGCATTCGACGCGCGCTTTGCCGACGCGGGAATTGTGGACGGGGTTGTCTATGCCGTGCCGAAAAATTGGGGCACCACCGGCATCGCCAGCAACACCTCGCACAATGGCGGCGCGGCAATCGACAGCTGGAAGTCGTTCTTCGATCGCACGATGGATGACTTCTCGGGCCGTACGATGGTGCACGATTATCAGTTAACGACGATCGGCGCCGCGTTGAACTATCACGGATACTCATTCAATTCGGTTGACGAGGCCGAACTCGCAGATGCCGAGAAGCTGCTGATTGAAGTGAAACCGCACTTGTTTGCGATCACTTCGGACTATCAACCGGCGATGCGGTCCGGCGATGCCTGGCTGACAATATGCTGGACCGGCGATGGCAAGCAGTTGAATACCGATATCCCGGAGATCGCGTTTGCGTTAGGCAAGGAGGGTGGCGAACTCTGGAGCGATTATTACGCCATCCCAAAGGGCGCGCCACACATGGAAGCGGCATATGCGCTGATCAACTTCATGCTCGATCCGGAAGTGAACGCGCGCGAAGTGCTCGCGCATGGCTACCCGGTCGCCGACAGTCGCACCAACGCCCTGTTGCCGGAAGAGATCCTGAACGATCCGATCCTGTACCCGGCGGCCGAGCGTCTCGATGCGCTTGAGTTCGGCGCGGCAGCAACACTCACCGACCCCAACCGTGCCGAATTGCTGGCGCGGTTCAAGTCGGCCTGATCGGACCACGGGGAATGACGGCACGTGAGAGAAACTGGTTGCTGGTTGCGCCTGCGGGCGCATGGCTGCTGGTCATGCTCGTGCTTCCACTCTCCGTTGTCGTGATCTTCAGCTTTGGAGAACGGGCACCTGCCGGTGGCTGGGTGCCCGCTTTCACCTTTGAGCAATACGCGAACCTGCCCGCGCGGTTCACGGCGTTCAAGAACACGCTGACTTTGGCGCCATTGGGCACCCTGGCCGCGCTCATCATCGCTTATCCGTTGGCCTATCAGCTTGCCGTCCGGACCGATCCGAAATGGAAAACGATCCTGCTGGTCCTGGTAATCGTACCGTTCTGGACGTCGATCCTGATCCGCAGCTATGCATGGATTTTCATTCTCGGGGGACAAGGGTTGCCCGCCCTCTTGGACGTCTTTGGCCTCGAGGATGTGCGGCTGATCTATACGCCCTTCGCTGTGACCGTCGGGATCGTTTACGGGTATCTGCCGCTGATGGTGTTCCCAATCTACGTGGCGCTCGACCGCCTCGACAAACGGCTCCTGGAGGCATCCTCTGATCTTGGCGCAAGGCCGTTCACAACCTTCCTGCGGGTCACGCTACCGATGTCCACCTCGGGTATCGCAACGGGATGTATGCTGGTTTTCATTCTGTTGATGGGCGAATTCCTGATCCCGGCACTTCTTGGCGGTGGCAAGGTGTTCTTTGTTGGCAACGCACTCGTGGATCTCTTCCTGCAATCCAGAAACTGGGCCTTCGGCTCCGCGGTGGCCGTTATGCTCATCCTCGTGATGCTGGTGACAGTCACGGTCTACATGCGTCTCATCTCGCGCTTGAGTGCCACGCGTGAAGACGTGTCGATCATGTAGGGCCCTGACCGATGCGTCTCTACTCGCTCTTCGTTTATGTGTTTCTTTACACACCGATCGCTATCATCGCGCTCTTCAGCTTCAGTGCGGGCCGAAGCGCCAGCCAGTTCGAAGGGTTCTCGATCAAGTGGTACGGTCGGGCACTGAACAATCCGTTCGTCATGGATGCCCTCGGCAACAGTCTTTTCGTGGCGTTTGTCTCGGCAACACTGGCCAGCATTCTGGGAACGCTTGCCGCCGTCGGCCTTCAGGGGATCAAGGGACCGGCACGTGCCTTTTTCGATGCGATCATCTACATCGCCGTGATGATCCCGGGTATCGTGATCGGCATCGCGACCCTGATCGCGCTGGTGACCGTTTTCGAAGTGGTCAACCCCTGGCTGGCCAACATCTGGCCCGAAGGGGGCGAACCCCCCAGCCTGTCGATGGGAACGCCCTCGCTGATTGCCGCCCATACAATGTTCACGCTCGCGCTGGTCGTATTGATCGTGCGGGCGCGGTTGCAGGGTCTCGAAGGCGCCTTGTCCGAAGCCTCGGCGGATCTTTATGCACCGCCCCTGCGCACGTTCAGGCTGATCACGCTTCCGCTGATCGCCCCCGCGATCCTTGCAGGGTTTCTCCTGAGTTTCACCTTCAGCTTCGACGACTTCATCATCGCCTTCTTCGTCGCCGGCTCTGAAACGACGTTGCCCATCTACATCTTCTCCTCGATCCGGCGTGGCGTGACGCCCGAGGTGAATGCCATCGGAACCATGGTGATGCTCGCATCCCTTGTCCTTCTGGTGATCGCGCAACTCATTCTGCGGCGGGGCGACAAGCGCTGAGAGTTACAATTTGGGAGATCAAAATGCTGCTGGAAAATCACGTTGCTTTCGTAACGGCCGCTGGCTCCGGAATTGGCGCTGCAGGAGCAGAGGCGCTGGCACGCGAAGGCGCTCTTGTCGTTGTCACCGACAAGGACGGCGCGGCGGCCGCTTCTGTTGCGGCGCGCATCACAAACGAGGGCAACAAGGCAAAGGCGATCAGGGTTGATGTGACAAACGATGCCGAACTTGTCTCGGCGATTGGAGATGTGGCGCGCGACGAAGGTCGGCTGGATATTCTGCATTCGCATGCCGGCGCACAGATCGAAGGTAAGCTCGAACAGGTCACGGTGGCGGACATGGACGTCTCGTGGAAGCTGAATGTCCGCTCCCACTTCGTCGCCGCCCAGGCGGTGCTTGCGCCGATGCGCCGTCAGGGCAAGGGAAGCATCATCATCACATCGTCGAACTCGGGTGTTCAGTACGACCGCGGAATGATTGCCTATGCGACGACAAAGCACGCGGTCCTCGCGATGACACGTCAGATGGCTGCGGACTATGCCAAGGAAAACATACGCTTCAACGCGCTCTGCCCCGGGTTTATCGACACGCCCTTCAACCTCGGTTTCGAGGTTCAGATGGGCGGGCGTGACAAGCTGGAAGAGTATATCCGCACATCCATTCCGATGGGCCGCTTTGGTACGGTCGACGAAATTGCGGATGCCATCGTTTTTCTGGCATCTGACAGGTCGTCATTCATGACAGGCCACGCCTTTGTGGTCGATGGCGGCGAATGCATCTGATCACGCCGGTACGATCGGCTTGAAACCACTGCTTGAGTCCACCGAATATGAGTATGATCGCCTGATGGGCATCACTGTCTGGTTCGCGTTTCCGGTCTGCCGACGCGCCTTTGCGGAAATGATCGCCAGCGGTGGCGGATCCCTTGTCATGACCCTTCACCGATAGGGCTTGACACGATCCACGGCACAAAGCTTCTATTGTTACGTGTGCTATTTGATATCCCATGCGCAAAACCAAAAAGAAATTTGATCACCATTTCTAATCCAGCGGCTGCGAACCCCCTTGATGACGGAAGAGGAAACCAACACCACCAAGGCAAGGATCGTGGACGGCACGCTCGTCGCGTTGCAGAAATACGGGCTGCCGCCGATCTCCTATGACGTGATCGCGTCAGAGACCGGCCTGTCGCGCCAACTGGTCCGCTATCACTTTCCGGAGGCCGATGACCTGATGGTGGCGGTCTGCGACAGGTTGGCCGGGGTTTACCGGCAACTTCTGGTGACGCATGCCGCGCGGTTGGACGGGCCGGGACGGCTCGAAATGTTTCTTGATTTCTATTTCGACCTGCTTGATGGCGCGGCCAAGCCCCGCGATGATCGTGCCTATGATGCGATGATGTCTCTCAGCGCCTCGTCGGGTACTGTGCGCGACAATCTGCGCGGGCAGTATACCCTGCTGGGTCAGGTCATTGCCCACGAGATCAACGCAGCGCATCCCAAGATGCCCGCCCGCGCCACGGAAGAACTGGCCTATCTCTTTGTCTGCCTGATGTATGGCCATTGGAAAATGGTCGGCTCGCTTGGCATATCGGAGGCGCACAACAAGGTGTCCCGCGCGGCGATGGACCGGTTGATTCGCAGCTATGTCGATGCGGGCACGCCACTGGCCGATATTGGGCGCATCTGGGGTATCGATACCTGATCGGGCCATTTTCATTTTGGAAAATTCGCTAAGTGTTTCCAGCTCAGAAACGGTTAACCGCTTGTCCAACAAAGGTTATCGCAGGCCTCGCCGAGACAAACCGGGATAAGCAGGCGTGGAACGCTTTTCAATCCGAAAGGCCGTCGAAGAATGGTTTGACCGATATTTTCGGGTGGTGAACCTGATGTCTGCTGGTCGGCGTACCAGTCTGTTTTAGGGGAAGAAAATGACACCAAATGTTCTTTTGACGACCGCCTTGGCCCTGATGATGGCCACCTCGGCCTCCGGTGCCACCTTGTTGGCGAACGGTGATTTCGAAGCGGGAAATACTGGTTTCACATCGGATCTCACCTTCGTTCCGGGCATCAATACCGGTGCTGCGCAATACACGGTAGGCACCAACCCACAGGCTTTCAACGGCCTTTTCGTCCCGCTGGGCGACAACACCAGCGGGTCGGGCAACATGATGATCGTGAACGGCTCGACCACGGCGGGCGACGTGGTCTGGTCGGAGACCGTCAGCGTCACCGCCAACAACAGCTATACGTTCGGTGGCTGGATCGCAGATGTGTTCTCGGGTCAGAGCGCGGTTTCTTTCGC
>JANSYB010000616.1 GCA_024742655.1 Paracoccaceae bacterium
TGCTCCATCAGCAGGACCCTGGCCCCGGCGGCCCCGGCGGCCCGCGCGGCCATCAGGCCCGCCACGCCGCCGCCGATCACGACCACGTCGTAGAAGGCATAGAAATGCTCGTACTTGTCCTCATCGCGGTCGCGCGGGGCACGCCCCAGACCGGCCGACTGGCGGATGAAGGGCTCGTAGACATGTTTCCAGAGCGGGCGGGGATGAATGAACATCTTGTAGTAGAAGCCCGCCGTCAGAAAGCGCGAGAAAAGCTTGTTGTTCAGGGCGCCCACGTCAAATTCAAGGCTGGGCCAATGGTTTTGCGAGGTGCAGGTCAACCCGTCGTAAAGCTCGGTCGTGGTGGCGCGCTGGTTGGGCTCGAACGTCTCGTCCGCGCCCATGTTGAACAGCGCGTTGGGCTCTTCGGCGCCGCTGGCGACGATGCCGCGCGGGCGGTGATACTTGAACGAGCGGCCGACCATCATCTGGTCATTGGCCAGCAGGGCCGAGGCCAGCGTGTCGCCTTCGAACCCGCGCAGGCGCTTGCCGTTGAAGTTGAATTCCAGCGCGCGCCCCTTGTTCAGGCGGCGCCCGCCCGTGGCCAGACGTGTGCTCATGCGAACTCTCTCCAGCTCCAGCCCGGCACCTTGGCCGAGATCTTGTCCTTGATGTCCTGCGGCGGCTCGAGCGTCTGGGCGCTGTAGGTGCCGTAGACTTCGAGCGTGACGGTGTTGCGCGCGGCCAAAAACCACTTGCCGCAGCCATTGGCATGCCGCCAGCGTTCGAAATGCACGCCGCGCGGGTTCACCTTTTCAAAGAGATAGCCGTGAAACTCGTCATCGCTCGAACCGGGGCCGAAACGCTTCAGATGCGCCTCGCCGCCAGGGGCGAATTCGGTTTCCTCTCCGGCCACGCCGCAGCAGGGGCAGTCTAGGATCAACATGGCACGCTCCAGCCTGTGAAGGTCTTTGAAGGCACGACAAGGGCGGGCGCCGCATGGCACCCGCCCTGAAGGGTCGTACTCGGGTTGGGGTCAGTCGACGGCCGCGCCGCCAACCGATGAGTGCGGGACGTCGTCGCTTTGCGGGGCCGCGCGGTTGCCCACGGCGCTGACAAAGACCAGCACCCCGAGGGTCGCGACCACGACCAGCAGCCAGAAAAGTCCGGCACCGCCCGTGTCCACGCTGCGCGGATAATCACGGCCGTATCGCGACCGTTCGTAGTCAGACATGGCTTGTTCTCCTCTGTGGCGTGACAGAAGAGTGCGCCCGGTCCGGCACAGGGCGGAAGATCGGCGGAAATCCCCGCGCCATTTGGGCCAAAGCCCGCGAAACGGCGCGCGTCGCGTCGGCCAATCCTTGCCCGTGACGGGGTCATTGGAGGAACGCAGGCACGATACATCAATGCGCCACCCCGGCGGCCACGGATTCGTCGATGAACCGGCCTTCCTTGAAGCGGTCAAGCGAGAAGGCATCGCAAAGCGGCGAGGTGCCCTTGGCCATAAGCTCGGCAAAGCCCCAGCCCGAGCCCGGGATCGCCTTGAACCCGCCGGTGCCCCAGCCGCAGTTGATGAAACAGTTCTCGACCGGCGTTTTCGACAGGATGGGCGAGCGGTCGCCGGTCATGTCCACGATCCCGCCCCATTGCCGCAGCATCTTGAGCCGCGAGATCATCGGGAAGGTTTCGATCAGCGCGCGCACGGTTTCCTCGATATGATGAAAGCTGCCGCGCTGCGTGTAGTTGTTGTAGCCGTCAGCGCCCCCGCCGATGACCATCTCGCCCTTGTCCGACTGGCTCATGTAGCCATGCACCGTGTTGGCCATCACGACCACGTCCATGCAGGGCTTGATCGGCTCTGAGACCAGCGCCTGCAGCGCCACGGATTCCACCGGCAGGCGGAACCCGGCCATGTCGGCCAGGTGCCCCGAATGGCCGGCCACGACGATGCCCAGCCTGTCACAGGCGATATCGCCACGGCTGGTGGTCACGCCCGTGACCTTGCCGCCCTCGGTACGCACGCCGGTGACCTCGCATTTCTGGATCACGTGCATGCCCATGTCCGAACACGCCCGCGCATAGCCCCACGCCACCGCGTCATGCCGCGCCGTGCCGGCACGCGCCTGCCACA
>JANSYB010000400.1 GCA_024742655.1 Paracoccaceae bacterium
CGCTCGTATAGCGGGATGTAGTGGTGCCACTTGTGCACCATCACGTCGCTCATGCCTGCGAAAATCCGCAACAGGTCGCCGTCATAGTCGTATTTCTCGCGGATATCGGCCGCCACGTCCTGACCGTCGTAAAAGAAATCCCAGACACTCGGCTCGGCACTGCCGGATTTGCGGCCAAACAGTTTCATTGCGCGGCCACCTTTCCGGTCTTGACCCAGGCCCAGTCGAATGCCGCGTCGCTTGCGCCTTTGGTGCGCAACTGTTCCAGCTTGCCCTGTGCCTCGGTCAGGTTCGGGCAATGTCCCTCGGGGATCCACCACATGACGAAATGCGCGCGATCCAGCGGCGTGAACCACTCCGCCTTGCGCATCAGGAAATGCTTGTGCAGCGTCTTGAACACGAAATGCGTCAGCGCCTCGATACTGTCCCAGACCGTGAGATTGATCAGCACGCGCGGGTCGTCATCCACGTTGTCCTGCACCACGCCGCCGGTTTCGGTTTCGTATTTCCACACGAAGCCTTCGGCCTGCTCGGCGATCCGGTTCAAAATGTCGACACCACGCACGAAATCGGCGGCCCGCGGGTCGTCGAGATCGTAGGTCATGCGACCGATGTTGAACTGCGCCAGATGCATGCCCTATTCCGCCGCCACCGCGTGCGTCGCACCCTTGCCGGTCTTCTGCGCCTTGATGCGATCCTCGATTTCATCGCGGAAGTTGCGGATCAGACCCTGGATGGGCCAGGCCGCCGCGTCGCCAAGCGCGCAGATCGTGTGGCCCTCGACCTGCTTGGTTACGTCGAAAAGCATGTCGATTTCCTCGACCTCGGCCTCGCCGCGCACCAGCCGGTCCATCACCCGCATCATCCAGCCCGTGCCCTCGCGGCAGGGCGTGCACTGGCCACAGCTTTCGTGCTTGTAGAATTTCGACAAGCGCCAGATCGCCTTGATGATGTCCGTCTGCTTGTCCATCACGATCACCGCCGCGGTGCCGAGGCTGGATCCCACCTCGCGCAGCGCGTCGAAATCCATCACCGCGTCGCGCATGTTCTCGCCGCGCACGCAAGGCACCGACGAGCCACCGGGAATGACCGCTTTGAGATTGTCCCAACCGCCCCGGATGCCGCCACAATGCTTTTCGATCAGCTCTTCGAAGCTGATCGACATCGAATCCTCGACCACGCAGGGGTTGTTCACATGGCCCGAGATCGCGAAAATCTTGGTACCGGCGTTGTTGGGTCGGCCGAAACCCGCGAACCAGTCCGGCCCGCGCCGCAGGATCGTGGGCACCACGGCGATGGATTCCACGTTGTTCACCGTGGTGGGACAGCCATAAAGACCCGCACCCGCCGGGAACGGCGGCTTCATGCGCGGCATCCCCTTCTTGCCTTCGAGGCTTTCCAGCAGCGCGGTTTCCTCGCCGCAGATATAGGCGCCCGCGCCGTGATGCAGGTAGAGGTCGAAATCATAGCCTGACTTGCACGCGTTCTTGCCGATCAGCCCGGCCTCATAGGCCTCGTCGATGGCCGCCTGCAGCGCCTCGCGTTCACGGATGTATTCGCCGCGGATATAGATGTAGCAGGCATGCGCCTGCATCGCGAAACTGGCGATCAGGCAGCCCTCGATCAGGGTATGCGGATCGTGGCGCATGATCTCGCGATCCTTGCAGGTGCCGGGCTCGGATTCGTCGGCATTCACCACAAGATAGGCTGGGCGACCATCGCTTTCCTTGGGCATGAAGGACCATTTCAGCCCGGTCGGGAAACCCGCGCCGCCCCGCCCGCGCAGCCCGCTGGCCTTGACCTGGTCGATGATCCAGTCCCGGCCATTCTGCAGGATTTTCGCCGTGCCGTCCCAATGGCCGCGCGCCTGCGCGCCCTTCAGGCTGCGGTCATGCATCCCGTAGAGATTGGTAAAGATCCGGTCTTCATCCTTCAGCATGCCGCTACCCCTGATTGTTCCGGCTGTCGCGCCAGAGTTGATAGATCATCCAGATGGCATAAACGAAGCCGCAGAGCGCGAGCAGGTCGAAGATCAGCCGCGTTTGCTGACTGAACCCTTCCTTTTCGCCGATCAGCATGGCCAGCACCCAGAACACGCCCGTTCCGGCAATGATCAGCCCCGCCCTGCGGCCCTTTTTCGACAGATCGTCGTTCCTGTTCATGCCTCTTGCTCATGTGCGTTCAGTACACGTCGCCTTCGTCGACGCGCTTGGAAAACTCGGTCTCGCCGCCGGAGGCCAGAACCTTGGCCTGCGCGACCCAGTCGTCGCGGCTGACGCGCCCCTTGAAGCCCTGCAGGTTGGCATCGACCCATGCGATCTCATCGGCGCTCCAGCCCGCGATCTGGTCGAAATGATAAAAACCAAGCTCATGCAGGAGTTTTTCCAGCTTGGGCCCGACCCCCTTGATTTCCTTGAGGTTGTCGGCCTGTCCGGCGCGCGGCCCTTCAAGCGCCTCGGGGCGGGTGCCCTCACCTGTTGCCGCGTCTGCGGCGCCCTTGTCGGCATCCGGTGTGGACGCGGCGGCCGGTTTGGCCTGACCCGCACCGCCATTATAAGACCATTCGCCCTTGGAGGTCGCGATCTCCTGCTCACCCTTCAGCAGCGTGCCCGATTTCACGGCCGCACCCGTCGATGCGGGCGCATGCGCGGCGGCACCTGTGTCTGTGGCCGTCTCCGACGCCTTTGCATCGGGGCTGGCAGCGGCCTTTGCGGCGGCGGCTTTCGCCGTGGCGGCCTCGGCGGCGACAGCGGCGGTCGGGCCGACGCCCCCGCCAGATCCGGCCGGGGTTCCCGCGCCGGGGGCCGTGGGCATGGCCGAGGCGGAATATTGCGGGTTGGGTTGCGGCGGGCCGGGCACGTCGTCGGGGGTGTAAGGCAGGTCCGGCTGGCGGTTGTCATCGACCCAGCAGACCAGCTGGATCAGCACCAGAGCAAGGAACACCGCCAGCGCTATCGCCACCAGCAGCGCAGCTATGAAACCGGTCTCACCAGCCACGAAATACAAAGACACGATGCCGACGCCCGCCGAGAAACCCCAGCAGCCCATCCGGCACAGCGACATGTTCATTTCATTCGACATCTTCATTACCCCCTGTGGCGTTTACGTGGGACGGTTCAATACACGTCCCCTTTTTTGACCTTCTTCGAGAATTCCGTGGTTCCGCCCTGTGCCAGCACCCGGGCCTGGTCCACCCAGGAATCGCGACTGACGCGGCCCTTGAACCCTTCCAGGTTCTGGTCGACCCAGGCCACCTCGTCGGCGGTCCATGCGGCCACCTGGTCAAAGTGGTAAAAGCCCAGACCATGCAGCAGCTGTTCCAGCTTGGGCCCGACGCCCTTGATCATCTTCAGATCGTCCGCACCGCCGTCGCGCGGGGCCTTGAGGGCCTCGGGACGCGTGCCCGTCGTCTCCTCGGGCTTGGCTTTTGACTTGGTCTTGGCCTTGGCTGGCTTGTCGGCCTTGGGCTTCGGCGCGGGCTTGGCCTTCGACGTGGCGGGGGCCTCGGCCTTGGTGACGCC
>JANSYB010000493.1 GCA_024742655.1 Paracoccaceae bacterium
ACGAACCCGGCGAACACCACGCGGCGCGCGGCCTCGCGGCCATAGACACGGTTCATGATGTCGGTCACCAGGAACGCCAGCGGATAGGTGAACGCCCCCCATGTCAGCCATTGACCGAACAGGAACTGCACAAGGATGTTGGACGCCACGACGATGGCCGCCATGGCCAGCACGCCGGGAAGAATGCCGTATTTCATGTCTATAGCCCGTTTTTACAAGGTTGCGGCGACTTGCCCCGAACCGGGGATTTGGCCGGACCTAGCGGTCTGATCCGCGCATGGCAAGACCTTACTCCGACTGCAGAACCGCGATGCACTGGGCAGGCAGATCCTGCATCGTCAACTCGCGTCGCGGCTTGGGCGCGGGGGCATTCGGATCGGGCGGCGGCGGGTTCAGGATGTTGTCGACCCATTGCTGGGCGTCGTCACAGCCATCCCCGGCGGGCGGCGGTGACTGGTTCACGCAGCCCCGTGCCCCTGACGGGCATTTCAGCCGGACATGGAAATGATAGTGATGTCCCCACCACGGCCGGACCTTGCGCAGCCACGACCTGTCGCCAGTTTCATCCTTGCACATGCGCACCTTGGCACCCGGAAAGATGAAGATGCGCGCCGTGCGCGGATCCTTGGCCGCGGCCTTGATGATCTCGTGATGCTGGCGGGTCCACTTGTCATTGGTAAAGGCCCCGTTCGCGCGGCGCATGGACACGGCCGAGAGGCTTTCGCGTTCCCCGCGGCTGAGGTTCAGCCGCTTGGGCGGCAGCAGCCAGATGTCGGCATCCATGCCCATCTGGTGGCTGCGGTGCCCCGACAGCATCGGGCCGCCGCGCGGCTGGCTGATATCCCCGATATAAAGCCCCGCCCATCCCGGTTGCGACGCGGCGAAGCGCGATAACTTCTGCAGGAAATCCACCGTCTCGGGATGACCCCAATTGCGATTCCGACTCAGTCGCATGGCCTGCCATGTCGGGCCGCTCTCGGGCAGGGCAGCCCCCCCGGCGAGGCATCCCTTGGCATAACTTCCATACGGGCGCGGCGATTGCTGCGAACCGCGCGGCTTGGCGCCGAACAACTGCTTGGCCTCGATCCCGCGCATCGAGGCCGGGATGCTTTGTGTTGAAACAACCTGCGCCGCGGTCTCCGGCCGTTCGGGCGCCGAAGCGCCACAGCCGCCGAGCGCCAATGCAAGTGCGATCAATCCGAGGTAACGGCCCATGTCTCGCTGTCCCCTTCTGCTTGTACCCATCGTAGCAGACCAAGCCCGATCAGGAAAAGGGCAATCACCGGCAACACGCCAAATCGCGCGCTTCCGCTGATGGCCGTGAACAGGCCGATCAATGCCGGGGCGACAAAGGCGGTGGCGCGACCGGACAGGCCATAAAGGCCGAAACTTTCGGTCGGGGCGTGCGGATCGGTGTGGCGCACCATCAGCGACCGGCTTGACGCCTGCAAGGTCCCACCCAGACCACCGATCAGAACACCGCACCCGAAGAAGATCGCGTCGGGCAGGGCCGATCCGGCCTCAAGCGGCAGACCGAAAATCTGGGATCTGTCCATGCTCACAACCGTCACGCAGACCAGAACCAATCCCCAGATCGCACCGATGATCACCGGCTTGGGTCCGAATACCCGGTCAGCCCGTCCACCAACCCAGCTGAACACGGCCGCCGACACCAATGCGATGATCCCGAACACGCCGACGGACACGATATTCCAGTTCAGAACAAGCGCGGCATAGGTGCCGCCGAATCCATAAAGTCCGTTCAGCGCATCGCGATAGAACATCGAAGACCCAAGATATGCCGACAGGCTGAGACGGCGGCGCAGATTGCGCACGGACCTGCCCAGAAGGCGCAGCGCATCACCCATGCCCCGGCCCTGGCGCGGCGGGCCGAGATCGCGCACCCACAGGAAATAGGGAATCATGAAAACCGCGAACCAAAGCGCCGTGAACGGCCCGACGAAACGCGTGCCTTCACGCTGCGCGGCATCCAGCCCAAGGGCGGGATCCAGCCCGATCAGCGTCTTGCCGCTCGGTTGCTCCGTAAACAGCAGCAGCATGACCGCGAGCGCAATGAAGCCACCGATATATCCAAAGGCGAAGCCTGAGCCGGAGAGCGCGCCGACCTCCCCGGCCGGGGCCAGCGATGGCAGCTGCGAGTTGACGAAGATCAGGGCATATTCCGCCCCGATGAACCCGATCCCGAACAGGATCAGCGCCAGCGTCAGGTTGGAGCCATCCGGCGCGGTCATCCAGATGCCCGCGGCACCGATCACATAAAGGCATGAAAATCCGATGATCCAGGGGCGTCGTTGACCGGTAGTGTCGGCCAGCGCCCCCATCACCGGCGCGCCGAAGGCAATCAGCAGACCGGCAATGGCCAGCCCCCATGACCACAGGGTCTGCGCCTGTGCATCGGCGACCTCTTCGGTGAGACCGGTTCCGATATAATAGGCGGCGGCGACCGAGGCAAAATACGGCCCGAACACAAACGTGACCAGGAGCGTGTGATACGGCTGGCTCGCCCAATCGAAAAAGTACCAACCCCAGATACGCTTGCGCGCTGAAATCGCGGCCATGTCGCCCCCTTGTTCGCCCGGGCGATATGACAAGGTGATCCGGCGCGTGGCAAGCTATTCCTGCATCGGGGGCCACGGGCGGGCGCTGTCCGCCTCGATCCATGCCGCGACCCAGGCGGGAATTTCCGGCGAAATCCGGGGCTGCCCAAGCGCGTCGGCCAATTCCGCGGGGGGTACGATACCGGCCCGTCCGGTCACCGCAGCCCTGTACAGGATGTGATTGGCGCATTCGCCATCGGCTTTCCACATCGA
>JANSYB010000744.1 GCA_024742655.1 Paracoccaceae bacterium
CCCGATCCGAAAGGCCCGCGCCTTGTGCTGAACCTTGGAACAGGTTGCAACATCGCCGTGGTGCACAGGCTGGCAGACCGCCTTTTCGTGCCGGCCTCGGAGAGCGGCCATACCACCCTGCCCGATTGGCCCGAGATGCGCCCGATCTATGACCGCCTGCGCGCGGACGCGCCGCACCTGCCGGTCGAGGCCGCACTGTCCGGCCCCGGCCTGTCGAACCTGCACGCCGCCCTGACCGAAGATCACCTGCCGGCGGCGCAGATCCTCTCGGGCGCATATCCCGAGACGATCACCACCTTCACCCGACTGCTGGGGGCTGTCGCCGGCAACCTGTGCCTCAGCTACATGGCCAGCGGCGGTCTCATTCTGACCGGTGGCCTCGCCCGCGCCATCGCGCCTTGTCTCGACTCTGCAACGTTCACAACACCTTTCACCGCGCGTGGGCCCTATACGGCAATCCTGCAGGCCATTCCCGTGTCCCTCGTCACCGACGATCATGTCGGGCTCTTGGGTTGTGGGCGCTACCTTGCCCAACAGATGTAGGGTGCGTTTTCAACGCACCATCCACGACACCCACTTCCCCACGCGCCGCCGCTCTGCCATAATGCGCTCCAACCAACAAAACAAAGAGCAGCGCCATGGCCGACGATCTTCTGACCGCCTCCGAATCCTCTGATTACGACGCCTCTTCCATCGAGGTGCTCGAAGGTCTGGAGCCTGTCCGCAAACGCCCGGGCATGTATATCGGCGGCACCGATGAACGCGCGCTGCATCACCTCGTGGCCGAGGTGCTCGACAACTCCATGGACGAGGCCGTGGCGGGCCATGCCAACCGGATCGAGGTTGAGCTGCACGAGGACTACGCCATCACCATCCGCGACAATGGCCGCGGCATCCCGATCGACCCGCACCCGAAATTCCCCGACAAATCCGCGCTCGAGGTGATCCTGTGCACCCTGCACGCGGGCGGTAAATTCTCGGGCAAGGCCTACCAGACATCGGGCGGGTTGCACGGGGTGGGGGCCAGCGTGGTCAACGCGCTCTCCGACTCGATGGTCGTGCAGGTGGCGCGCGACCGCAAGCTTTATGAACAGCGTTTCTCGCGCGGCGCGCCGCTTGGCCCGTTACAGGAAATCGGCGCAGCCCCCAACCGGCGCGGCACCACCGTCACCTTTCACGCGGATGAGGAGATTTTCGGCTCCCACCGGTTCAAGCCCGCACGCCTCTTCAAATCCATCCGGTCCAAGGCCTATCTCTTTTCGGGCGTGGAAATCCGCTGGAAATCAGCGATCGAGGATGGCGAAACCCCGACCGAGGCCACGTTCCACTTTCCCGGCGGGTTGTCCGACTATCTCAAGGAAACGCTGGGAACGGCCGCCACCTACGCCGAGCAACCCTTTGCCGGCACCGTGGATTTCCAGGAACGGTTCGGCATGCCGGGCAAGGTGGAATGGGCGATCAACTGGACGCCCTCGCGCGACGGCTTTATCCAATCCTACTGCAACAC
>JANSYB010000406.1 GCA_024742655.1 Paracoccaceae bacterium
AACTTGAAGCTGTCTCCGGTCCATTCGCGGGTCATCGGATCAAAGCCGAGAACGCGCAGGAAACCGCCTTCGCTGTCGCCGTTTTCGGCCAGAAGCGGCTTTTCCAGCATGGCCCAGATCATCGAGTGATCCGGTGTCAGCGCCAGGCCCTCGTAACCGCCCGAGCGGGGCAGGTTCCAATCGGTTCCGCGTTCGGCCGGGATGCGCAGTGTCGGGTGATCCGGTGAGCGGATCTCTTCACCGTTCAGCACGGTCGGGTAGACACCGGTCACCACACCTTCGCGCGTCGCGGCGACAAGATAGGGGCCGAATTCGTCTCCGATCCAGACTGTGTCCCCCAAAACCTGGATGCCTTCGGGATCGAAATCCGCACCTGTCAGGTATCGTGCGTCCGTGGCTTCGTGGGTGATGCGAAACGGCACGTGCATCCCGGGATCTCGTAGCCAGATACGATCCAGAACCTCGATCGAGCCGGTCTGAAAATCGGGCAGTATGCGTGTGAACCCCAGCAAGGCGTCCGAACTGTTGGTCTTGGTTCCATAGCCATTGTCGATCAGCGCGATCAAGCTGCCGTCCGCGCCGCGCTCCTGTGCATAACCCGAGAAGCCTTGTAGCGGCTGACCCGGGAAGGGCCGCATCACGCCGTTGGTCTCGATCGACATAGGTGTGCGGATCGGCGGGGCCCCAGCGGTGAACTTGCCTGAAACCCGGGCTTCGCGCGGGGCATCCGCCGGCACGGCCGACAAAGAAACGGCCGGCAGCGTGGCATGCCCATCAAGCGTGGCAGGCACCATGTCCTGCGCAATAAGCGGCGTGGCAGCGCTCGCCGCCAGCAGAAATGCGGTCAGTCGGGACATCGCCTCTCTCCATGCCATCGTGTCAGCCAGGCGCAAAATCTCTTGCCGGCTTATCATTTGTGCATCTGATTCTTGAAAGTTGCATGATGGGTTCCGCGCGCGGCCCTCTTGGCAGAGTTTCGCCTTTCGCCTCAGACATCGGCAAAAGGCGAAATGCGGGCAAGGATTCAACCGTCTGACCAGGCCGGTTCTGGGTGGCCACGCCAAGCCCCCCGGGAACTTGCGGACAGGGTGGCGGCCTATCGCGACTTGTGGTCCTGCCGGGCCAGCAGGTTGGCGGCCTCGGCCCGGTTGCGCAGCCCAAGCTTGCGGTAGGCGCTTTTGGTGTAGTCCGAAACCGTATGGACGGAGATCCTGCACAGGCGCGCGCAGTCTTTGCGTGACAGGCCCTGCGCCACGAGGAAAAGCACTTCCTTTTCGCGCGGCGTGAGATCATCCAGCCGACCCGCCCGATCCTCGGGCGCGATCAGCAGGCTGCGAAAGCCAGGGCCATCCCCCCGCCCCGGTGAAAGGGTTTCCTCAAGCCGGCGATGGGCCAGCAGACAAAGGAGCCGCAGATCGCCAATAATAGGCGACGCCATGTCGAGGAAGGCAGCGCGATCCAGGCGGGTTCCCAGGTTGAAGCCGCCGAACCTTTCCGATCCGGTCAGGCGTACAGGTATCGCCAGCCCCGAGGCAAAGCCCAAGGCCCCCGCGCGCTGGATGAATTGTCGCGCGGCGGCGGGCAGGTAGGGGTAATCGCCCAGAAATGCGATGCCGGTATATGTGGTCTCGTAAGAGTCGCAGCACCAGTGCAGGAAAGGATCGTCTTTCGGCGGAATGTCACGGTAGAGTTCCGGCAAGGTGGTGAGCAGAACCTGCGTGGCGAAGTGTCGATCCGCCGTATTGTAGATGACATGGTCAAAACCGACGTTGGCCAGGCCCTCTGTCAGCGCCGTCCAGATCGACTGGCTGCAATCAAGGCCTTCAATCTTTTGTGCCAGAGTCATCAATTGCATTTTTACCCCCCCTTTTCGGGGGGATAGATGGTTGCGGGTCGTTCGGCTAGTGTCTTTTTGTCCCCGGGCAGATCCCGCACATCGCCTGCGTTTCGTGAGTGGCGCGCCGGATATTTCAGTACCCAACACTTTTCGTGGGATCAGCCCGGGCGGCGTTGCTGGAAAAACTCTCGCAACAGGGTTTCGGCCTCTTGCGCCGCCAGCCCGTCGTAAACCTCGGGGACATGGTGGCATTGTGGGTGGCTGAAGACCCTCGCCCCATGGGCCACGCCGCCCGATTTCGGATCTGCCGCACCGTAATAAAGTCGCGCGATGCGCGCGGCAGAGATCGCCGTGGCGCACATCGCGCAAGGCTCCAGCGTGACGGTCAGGGTGTGGCCCGGCAGGCGTTCGCTGCCCGCTGCCGCGCAGGCCTGTCGGATGGCGAGGATTTCGGCATGGGCCGTAGGGTCGTGCAATTCGCGTGTCCGGTTGCCGGCCCGGGCGACGATCTGTCCCTTCTCATCGGCCACGACGGCACCCACGGGCACCTCGCCGCGGGCGGCGGCGGCACGGGCCTCGGCGAGGGCGGTTCGCATGTGACTGTTGAACACCATGCCCCTGCTTGCCCCGATGAACGCGCTTTCGCAAGGCCCCGCGATACGCTATGGCGCGAGGCATGAGCCAGACACCCCCCCCAGGAGACCGCATTGCCAAGGTCATAGCCCGTGCCGGGATCGCCAGCCGCCGCGAGGCGGAACGGATGATCGAGGCCGGCCGTGTCAGCGTGAATGGCAAGGTAATCGACCGGGCCGCACTGAACGTGACCTCTGACGACAAGGTCGAGGTGGATGGTCGCGAGGTCGGCGCGCCGGAGCCTGCGCGGCTGTGGCTGTATCACAAGCCGACCGGACTTGTGACGACGACACGCGACGAGCAGGGCCGCCCAACCATCTTCGACGAATTGCCCGAGGACCTGCCCCGCGTGATGAGCGTCGGACGGCTGGACCTGAATTCCGAGGGCCTGTTGTTGCTGACCAATGACGGCGGGCTGAAGCGGCGTCTGGAACTGCCCTCGACCGGTTGGGTGCGCAAGTACCGCGTGCGGATCAAGGGCCGCCCGAACGATGACACCTTTGCCCCGCTAAGGGCCGGTCTGACCGTGGATGGCGAGCGGTTTCAGCCGATGCAGGTCACGCTGGACCGTCAGCAGGGCGCCAATGCCTGGGCCACCGTGGCGATCCGCGAGGGCAAGAACCGTGAAATCCGCCGCGCGATGGAGGCCGTCGGGCTGAGCGTGAATCGCCTGATCCGGGTGTCCTATGGCCCGTTTCAGCTGGGCCAGCTGAAGCCGGGCGAGGTGCAGGAGATCCGCCCCCGGGTGTTGCGCGATCAACTGGGGCTGGAGACGGCGCAGACCGACAAGGCGCAAAAACCGGCTGGCAAGCCGCGCCCGCCGCGCAAGACCGTGGCCCGCAAGCGGCGCGACCGCTGATCGGGGTCAGTCGCTGCCGCGAAGCGGCTCCGGCCCTGTCAGGTAGGGCGTGTCCCCATCGTCGTGCCAGACCTTGAAGCGTGGCAGCCCGTCATGGGTTTCGAACCATGCGATGCGTTCACCGTGGTGGATATGGCATTCGGG
>JANSYB010000202.1 GCA_024742655.1 Paracoccaceae bacterium
GGCGTCAGCAGGTAAGGCTCCCCCAGTTCGGGGGCGGGAAATACGGTGTCGGGCATGGCGCGGCTCCGGGTGAAACTCACTCCGGATATGCGGATTTCTTGCCTATATGTAAAATCTTTGTTTTCTATTTATCCATAGGTCTGACCAATATCTATCACAGGGAGCCCAACGCCATGCGACACAGCCAGCTTCGCGCCTTTCACAACGTGGCCCTGCATGGTGGATTTTCCCGTGCGGCCAAGGCGCTGAACATGACGCAACCGTCCGTTTCCGATCAGGTCAAACGGCTGGAACAGGGCTATGACGTGTTGCTGTTCTATCGGGAGGCACGGCAGGTGCGATTGACCCCGGCGGGGGAGACATTGTTCCGTCTGACGCGCGAAATGTTCGAGGTCGAGGAACGGATCGGTGCGCTGCTGGATCAAAGCCGCGCGGCGGTGAGTGGCATACTGCGCATCCTGGCGGATTCGGCCTTGCACATTACCGGGGCGGTGGGCCGGTTCCGCAAGGCACATCCCAAGGTCTTCGTGTCCATCCATACCGGCAACACGGAGGAAGTGCTGCGCCGATTGCGCAACTACGAGGCCGAGGTCGGCGTGGTAGGCAACATGGTGCCCGCGCCTGATCTGGACCTCATTGATCTGGGGCGCACCCCGATCCTTGCCATTGCCAAGAAGGGATATCTGCCGAAAAAGACCAAGGACATGCCCTTTTCCGCGCTGTGCGATCATCCTTTGATCTTTCGCGAAACCGGATCGCGCACCCGCGCCAACCTGGAAGACGCCGCGGCGCGGCTTGGCGTGGACCTTTCGCCCGCGATCGAAGTCGAGGGGCGCGAAGCGATGCGCGAAGTGGTGGCCTCCGGCGCAGGGATCGGATTCATCAGCGAGGCAGAGTTCGGACATGACAGCCGGCTGACACAAATCCAGATCAGGGGTGTCGGCCTTGGCATGTCCGAAGCCTTGGTAACATTGACGGCACGGCGGGATGTGCCGATCATACGCGCGTTCCTGAGATCAATTCAGGGGACGTCAAAGCCATAGTTTCTGTCTATGGGTAAATAGGAAACAGGGATTTTACAAATGACCCCCGGCTGACATGATCGCGGGCATCCATGGGGGGTTTTCTTGGCAAAGCGGCCAAACATTCTGCTGATCGTGATCGACCAGTTCCGCGCCGACCTTTTGGGTCGTGGCCCGTTGGGACAGGTTGCGCAATTGCCGAACCTCAGGGCGCTGATGGATGAGGCCGTGAGTTTCAAGCGTCACTACTCTGTGGTGGCCCCGTGCGGACCAAGCCGGGTTTCGTTGCTGACGGGACAATACGCGATGAACCATCGCGCGGTGCGCAACGGCACGCCCCTGCGCCATGATACGCCGACACTTGGCACCGAGATGCGCAAGGCAGGCTATGTGCCGCAACTCTTCGGATATACGGATACCGCACAAGACCCGCGCGTTCTGAGCCCGGACGACCCGCGCCTTTCGTCTTACGAGGAACTGATCAACGGCTTCGACGAGGCCACACGGATGCGTATGGAGACCGATGACAGCGCCTGGCGCGATCATCTGGCCAGTCAGGGTATCTCGCTACCACCCTACCCCGACACCTATCGCCCAGCTGGCAACGACATCCGCGATCCGGCGATTTATCCGGCAGATCTGAGCGATACCGCCTTTCTGACAGATCGGTTTCTAGCAGACATGGGCGCCGCCGCACCGGGTTGGTTCGGTCTGCTGACCTACATCCGGCCGCATCCGCCCTTGGTTGCACCGGCCCCCTATAACGACATGTACGACCCCGCGGACATGCCACCTGCGGCGCGAGGCGACTACGATTCGCATGCCTATATGAAACCGGCACGGGACAAGCAGACCCCGGCCTCTATGGTGGTGGGATTCCCGGATCTCGAGGCATCAGAGGACACCACGGCCGCCTTGCGGGCGCTCTACCTCGGGCTGGCCAGCGAGGTCGATCATCACATCGGGCGTATCATCGCGTGGCTGAAGCAAAGCGGGCTGTGGGAGGAAACAATCCTCGTCGTGACGGCGGATCATGGCGAAATGCTTGGGGATTACGGTCTGTGGGGCAAGGGTACGTTCCACGATGCCGCCTTTCACGTGCCATTGATCATCCGAGACCCCGCACACCCGGCGCAGCACGGCAAGCGGGTCGAGGAAATGACCGAATCGATAGACGTCATGCCGACACTGCTGGAGCGCGCAGGCGTCGAGCCACCCCACAGTCTGAACGGTCAAAGCCTGATAACTGAACTGGACGGGACGGGCCCCGCAACAAAGGAACAGACGGTATCCGAATACGATTTCGGCAACCCGGTAACGCCAAATACATGGATGCAATCGCTTGGCCTGGCGTCAGATCAGTGCAACCTGAACGTCCTGCGCACGGAGCGGCACAGGCTTGTTCAATTTGGCGGGGCCCTAGCGCCGATCCTTTTCGATATGCACGAAGATGGGGAAGCCCGGGACATTTCGGGACAGGACGCGCATGTCCCACTGTGTCTTGAACTCACGCAAAAGTTGCTGAGGCACCGGATGACCAAACCCGACAGCCTGTTTGCGCGCACGATGATCGGCGAGGGCGGCGTGAAAACCGGCATGTTCTGAAACCGGCGTGGTTTACACCCGCGATCTGTCACAAGTTTGTTGCCAAACGAGGGCAAGGAAAGGCAAGTTTTTGCAAAAGAGGCGTGAGTACGTGCAATAATCATCAGACCGGAGAGACTCCGGTCAATACAATGGCAGGACCAACCTGCCGCGAAATATCCAACGATGGGAGAAAACATGAAACGGATACTTCTTTCAGGTGTGGCTCTGGTGGCATTGCCGGGAATGGCCTTGGCCAACTGCCCGGCGATCACGGTTGCCGACATGCAGGGCATTGCGCCCGGCGCTTACCCGCAACAATACGAGCTGTCTGAGTTTCAGGACGCCGCAGGCTGCACCATGGAGTTCGCTTCGAACCCCGAAGCCGGCGATCTGAACGCGCGGATTAAGGGCAACCCGGACCTGCCGTCGCTGGCAGAGCGTCTGCCGGAAGAGCCTCTGGTGGTTGTGCCCTATGCAAGCGCGGGCAAGTACGGCGGCGAGTTGGACGTTCTGTCGAACGCGACCGAGGCCGGCACGTCGGACTTCCTGTCGGTGCGTCACGTCAACCTCGTGCGCTATTCCGACGACCTGCAGACGATCGTGCCCAACGTGGCCAAGTCGTGGGAATGGAACGATGATTTCACGCAGCTGACCTTCAAGCTGCGCAAGGGCCACAAGTGGTCGGACGGCGCGCCGTTCACCAGTGCCGACGTCAAGTTCTGGCATGACAACCTGATGCTGGATACCAACATCTTCGAAACGCCCAAGGATTACGTGACCGTCGCGGGCGAGACGATGACGGTGGATGCACCGGACGACGAGACCGTCGTTTTCAACCTGCCCGGACCCAAGCCCGGCCTGCTGGCGCACTTTGCCACGCACTTCGCGCAGGGCTTCCAGCCCAAGCATTTCCTTGGCCAGTTCCACCCGGGCATCAACCCGGACGCGGACAGCTATGCGCAAAGCCTTGGCTTCGAGAACGGTTATGACGCGATCAAGGCCTATTACGGCAACTCGGACTGGACGGACACGCCCACCCCGATGCTGTCCAAGCCCGATCTGGTCGACGGGCTGCCCAAGGCCACGATGCCAACGCTGGAAAGCCACATCTACGTGCGCGACACCACAGAGGGCCGTTACCTTGTCGCCAACCCGTATTTCCACCAGGTGGATACCTCGGGTCAGCAACTGCCTTACATCTCGACCCAGGACGAGGTCTACATCAACGACAACGAGGTGCGCATCCTGAAGCTGGTCAACGGCGAGATCGACTACAAGTCGCAGTCGCTTCAACTGGCTTCGGCACCGATCCTTCTGGAAAATCAGGAAAAGTCGGATTACACGATCTACCTGCGTCCGGAAATCACGATCGGCGCGTTCGGCTTCAACGTCACGCATGAGGATCCGGGCAAGCGCGAGGCCTTCAGCAACCAGAAGTTCCGCGAGGCGATGTCCATCGCGATCAATCGTGACGAGCTGAACGAGGTCGCATTCTTTGGTCAGGGCACGCCGCAGCAATATGTCGGTTTCTCGCCTCTGCCGGAGTTCGTCGATCAAGCATGGCTGACCTACAAGACCGAGTTCGATCCGGATGCGGCCAAAGCGATGCTGGACGAAATAGGTATGGTCGACACCGACGGTGACGGCATGCGCGAATTGCCGAGTGGGGACAAGATGGTTCTCAACCTGAACTTCTCGACGCAGGGCATCGCCGGTCAGACCGTCGAGCTCGTGTCGCAGTTCTGGGCGGATGTGGGGATTGCCTCGGTCGTCAAGGAAGTCACGCCGGACGAATATCGCTCGGCCCAGTCGGCCAACCAGCTCGATGTTTCGATGTGGCGCAAGTCGCAGCCGCTGGCCATCGTGCTTGGCAACAACGAGCTGTGGGTGCCGCCCTATGAAAACTACTTTGGCAACCGCAACGCGATGCTGTGGGCAGAGTGGATGGAATCGGGTGGCTCTGCCGGTGTGGAACCGCCGCAGTGGGCCAAGGACATGGTGGATGACATCAATGCCCTGCAATCGGCCGACCAGAGCAGCCAGGAGTTCAAGGACATTGCCAGCCGGATGGTCAAGAACATGACCGAAAGCCTGCTGTTCATCGGGACGGTCAATGCACCGGCGCCGATCTACCGCAACAATGACCTCAAGAACTTCGTCGAGTTCAAGACCCACTCCTACGAGTACTACCGGACCTATCCGTACCGGGCCTCGCAGTGGTGGCTGGACGAATAAGATCGTTTCTGGTCACTTAGAAATGCCGCGGGCGGTACACCTGCCCGCGGCCCCAATGACAAAGACGCCACCAACCAAGCGTGGCGCGGACGGGAAGACGGTATGCTGAACTTTGCACGGTTCGTGGCGACACGCGGGATCATGGCGATCATTACGCTGATGATCGTGTCGCTTGTCGTGTTCTCCCTGATGGAACTGGTGCCCGGCGACTGTGCCGAAAGGTATCTGGCCTTCAAGAACACCCAGGGCTCCAGTGTCGCCATTCAGGCCGAGCTGGAGGCAGAACGCACACGCCTTGGCCTGGACCGGCCATTTCTCGAGCGATGGGGCAAGTGGATCGTCAACGCCTTTCAGGGTGAATTCGGCGATAGCTGCATCCTTCGGGTGAACATCGCCAACCTGCTGGGTGACAAGTTCTGGCTGTCCTTGGCGATCTGCCTGGCCTCGCTGTCACTGGCCTATGCCATCGCCATTCCGGTGGGGATCATCGCGGCGGCGTCGAATAATGCGTGGCTGAACAATTCGCTGCGCATCGTAAGCTATCTGGGTCTGGCGATGCCCAACTTCCTGCTGGCCCTGATGATCATGCTGTTCGCGACAGTGTGGTTCGGTGAAACGCTGACAGGGCTGTTTTCAGACGAATACAGGGATGCCCC
>JANSYB010000651.1 GCA_024742655.1 Paracoccaceae bacterium
GGCAAAGCCGGGGTCATGCGCGGGCCAGCCCGACAGCCAGTTTGCCCCCCAGCCCGCCGCAAGCGCCGCGTTGAGCAGCGACAGGCACACGGCACCCGCCGAATAGGTCTGTTCGATGGCGGGGATCTTGTCCGAAGGCTTCTGCACCTCGATCACCGCCACGGCGAGGTGTCCATCGTCGTATTGCTTGCGCGCCTTGGCGATATCCTCGGGCGCGCGGTTCAGGGCCGCGCCGCGGGCCTCGGCCAGGTCGGCCAGCCGCAGCAGGGCGGCGCGCTCCAGCACGATGAAGCGCCACGGCTCAAGCTTGCCGTGATCGGGGCAGCGCGCGGCGGCGGTCAGCAGCTTGAGCAGCGTCGTACGGTCGGGAACGGGTGTCGTCAGCGTCTTGGCCGGTCGGGAGCGCCGCGTCAGAAGAAAATCGAGCGCCTGGGGATTCGGGACGGGCATGGGCATCCTGTGTGATCAGCTACGGGTGTCGTCTATGTCGTGGGCGCGGCGCATCGCGTCAACCCCGCTTGCACCGCATCACGCGTCAGCCGCCTGATCTGCTGGATAGGGAATAAACCCCTTCGGGCAGGTTCAGCGCGGCGCCCAGGTCGCGCAGCTGTGCCACCGACAGTGTGATTTTCTGAACCCGGTCGGTGCGCGGATCAAGTTGCTCGATGGTCACGCATTCCTCGAACGCGTTGATCACGACGTCCTCCTGCAGCGGGGTTGCGCCTTCGTCCACCAGCGTGACGACCGTCGAGTCGAATTCGTGCTCTATCGAAAACATGGGCGTAGCCTAATGGCGCGGGCACAAAGTGCAATCAGGTATATCAGGGGCATGCGCAAGGCTTTGCGGATCGCATACACCCTTGTGTGATCAGGGCTGGCGATGCGCGCAAACCCTGCTAAATTCGCGCTAATCAACAGCAGGATCGAGATATGCGCTGGCTTGCCCTTATCAGTGTTGCCTTTTTGGCGGGATGCGTCACCACGACGGAACAGCCCAGACCCGATGCGCCGGCCCCGGATACCGCGCCGACGCGGACGGTTCAGCAATCCGTCAAGACGCCGACCAACGGCCAGATCGCGCGCTTCAAGCAGGTGGTCACCCGCGTCGAGCCGGTGGCCGAACGCACCTGCAAATCACAGGCGCCGACGCTCAACTGTGACTTCAAGATCGTGGTCGACGACCGCAGGAACCTGCCGCCCAACGCCTTCCAGACGCTGGATCGCAGCGGCCGGCCGATCCTGGCCTTTACCCTGTCGCTGATCGCGGATGCGGCCAATGAGGATGAACTGGCGTTTGTTCTCAGTCACGAGGCCGCGCATCACATTGCGGGCCATATCCCCCGCCAGCAGCAGAACGCCATGGCCGGCGCCATCCTGCTGGGCGGTCTGGCCACGCTGGCCGGGGTCAGCCCGACGGCGGTGGACGCGGCCACGAATGTGGGCGCCTCGGTGGGCGCGCGCAGCTATTCCAAGGATTTCGAGCTCGAGGCCGACGCCATCGGTACGGTGATCGCGAAACGGGCGGGCTATAACCCGGTCCGGGGGGCGGAGTATTTCAACCGTATTCCCGATCCCGGCGACAGGTTTCTTGGCACGCACCCCCCCAACAAGCAGCGCATCGAAACAGTGCGCCGTGTGAACGACCAGATGTGATGCGGCAACTGACCGGCGTGATCAGTGACCGGGGGTCGAAATACGCCGTGTCCGGCGGCCCGGTCGACGGCCGCAAAGGGGCCGATGCCTTTCTCAAGACGCTCAAGCGGGACAAGAAATTCGCCCGCGCCACCCATAACACCTGGGCCGTGCTGCCATCGGACGGGCCGGGCCTGAAATCTGACGATGGAGAGGCCGGGGCGGGCATGATCATCCTGCGCATGCTGGAGCGCGCGGGCCTGCACGATCATATCATCGTCGTCACCCGCTGGTACGGCGGCAAGCATCTGGGCGGGGACCGGTTCCGGCA
>JANSYB010000683.1 GCA_024742655.1 Paracoccaceae bacterium
CCGCCCATCAGGGTGATCGGCTTGTGCCCCGTCTTTTGCAGCCAGCGCAGCATCATGATCTGGATCAGCGACCCGACATGCAGCGACCGGGCCGTCGCATCAAAGCCGATATAGGCCGGAACCACGCCCGCGCTCAGCGCCTCGTCGAGGCCCTGGTAGTCCGTGCAGTCGGCCAGAAAGCCGCGTTCGATCATGACGCGCATGAAGTCGGATTTGGCGTGATAGGTCATGAAGCTTGTCCCGCGTTCGTTTGCGCGGCATGTATAGGGCTGGAACGAGCGAAGGAAAAGGCCATGTTGACGGCCCTCGGGGAAGGTACGGCGCTCTGGGCGCTCGGGGCGATGTCGGGGACCTCGTTGGACGGGGTGGATGCGGCGTTGGTCCGCACCGACGGGGTTGGCATCGCGGCGTTCGGCAAGACCGCGTATCGCCCCTATGACGCGGGGGAACAGGCGGTTTTACGCGCCGCGCTTGGCAAATGGCCGGGCGATGACGTGGCCGAGGCGGGCCGGCTGGTGGTCGCGGCCCATACCGAGGTTCTGGGCCGTTTCGAGGACGTCGACCTTGTGGGGTTTCATGGCCAGACACTCGCACATGAGCCGCAGGGTCGCGGCACCCATCAACTGGGCGATGGTGACGCGCTGGCCGAGGCCCTTGGCCGGCCGGTCGTGTGGGATTTTCGCAGCGCCGATGTGCAAATGGGTGGTGAGGGCGCGCCGCTCGCGCCGTTCTTTCACTTTGCCTGCGCCGGCTGGATCGGGGCCGAGGCGCCATTGGCCTTTCTCAATCTCGGCGGGGTCGGCAACCTGACCTGGGTCGATCCGCGCAGGGCACGGCC
Source organism: Paracoccaceae bacterium (assembly GCA_024742655.1). Lineage (GTDB taxonomy): Bacteria > Pseudomonadota > Alphaproteobacteria > Rhodobacterales > Rhodobacteraceae > Roseovarius. The sequence continues at coordinate 839 of JANSYB010000683.1, forward strand.
CGAGGACGAGGGCGCGCTTCTGGCGTTTGACACCGGGCCGGGCAATGCGCCGCTCAATGACCTGATGATGCAGAGGCGTGGCACCGGTTTCGATGCCGATGGCGCGCTTGCGGCACAGGGCACGGTTGCGCAGGACCGGGTCGAGCGGTTTCTCGACGACGGGTATTTCCTGAAGATGCCGCCGAAATCCCTGGATCGCGAGGCCTTTGCCGGGGCGTTGGCGCTGGTGCGGGACCTGAGCGATGCGGATGCCGCCGCGACCCTGACCGCGTTCAGCGCCGCCGCCGTGGCGCGCGGCATGGAGCATTGCCCGGCGCCGCCCACACGGCTTCTGGTCACGGGTGGCGGGCGCCGGAACCCGGTGATGATGGACAGGCTGGCCGCCTCCATCGACTGCCCCGTGGAGCCGGTCGAGGCGGTGGGGCTGGATGGCGATATGCTTGAGGCGCAAGCCTTCGGGTATCTCGCGGTGCGTGTGGCGCGCGGTTTGCCGACCTCATGTGCCAGTACGACGGGCGTTGCAGCGGCGGTATCGGGCGGCACGATCAGCAGGCCGGAGCGGCCAGGCAAGGGGCAGGGCGCATGAAATACGAGGTCGATCAGGGTGCGGGCGCGGGGTTCCGCATGGGTGTCGTGGTGCTCAGCACCGACGAGACACTTGAATACGAGGCGCGATCGGTTCTGGCGGGGCGCGACGCGAACCTGATGCATAGCCGCATCCCCGCGCAATCCACGGTGACGCCCGAGCAGCTCAAGACGATGGAGGCCGCGCTGCCGCAGGCGGCGGGTCTGTTGCCGCGCGGGCTGTCGGTTATCGGCTATGGCTGTACCTCGGCGGCCACGGTGATCGGGCCGGACATGGTCGCGAATGCGGTGCAGGCCGTTCATCCCGGCGTGCGGGTGACCGAGCCGATCAGCTCGGTCATCGCCGCGTTGCAGGGCTTCGACGCGCGC
>JANSYB010000179.1 GCA_024742655.1 Paracoccaceae bacterium
CTGCTGGCGGATTTCAAGGCTGTGGGCATGACCAAGCTCATGCAGTTGACTGTAGATACCCAGCAGAGCGTCGTTGATCCACGTCTCCGGCCGGTCCGCGCAACACGCGACGACCGCGTCGAAATCCGTGTTGAGCGTGACATGGTAATCGTCGCGACGAATCCGCCGGGCCAGTGACCGGGACACGTGAAAGCCGTCGATCGGCAAAATACCGCGCTGTCTTGGGTCCACCCAGAACAGGTCCGGGTCGTCGCGCGATTCCGCCATGGGAAAAATCCCCGTGGCAAAGGCCCGCAGCACGATCTCCGGGGTCAGGCCAGGACTGGGGTCGGTCATTCAAATACCATCTATTTCGGCGCCCGGCGGGCCGACGCGTCTTCAGGTTTCGTTATTCCCTGCATGGTAGGCCGAGTCGCAAGCAACGCAAAGGATCAGGTGCCGTGGGCAAGCAGTATGACGTTCGATTCGGGGCCGAGGGGCCGCTCAGTCTTGCGGACGGTGGATGTGACATGATCGCCAACCGCCATCAGGCGCGGCATGCCATGCTGGTTGACAGTTTCCGTCACGTGATCGCGGACTCCACGGTCCTGTTCCTGGGGGCGGAGGATGGCCGCTGGTGCTGTGACATGGCCGCGGCCGGGGCCTTGCGCGTCATCGGAGCCGAGGAAAACGCCGACCTGGTAAATGCCTTCCTGCGCCTGCCCGGGGTCGGGATGCGCGAACGGATCGACATGCGGGTGGCCGATCCACTGATGCTTTTGGTGGATGAGGTGCGTGCGAAGGCGCAACATGACGTGGTGGTCCTGTTCGATGTGCTCGAGGATGAGGCCGATCTGCACGCGGTTCTGGCCCAGATCGCGGCGCTGTCGCCCTTGATGGTGCTGGGCGATGGTCTGTTTGCAAGGACGGATGTGCCGCTCCTGCGGATCGAAAAACATCGTGGCCCCGTTTCGGGCCGGGAGCGCCCGCGCCTTATCCCAAGTCGCGGAGCCCTGAGCATGGCGGCCGAAGCCGCCGGGTTCGAGGTGGACTGGGCCGACTGGGACATGCTGCCGGAGCATGTGCGCGGCGGTCTGTCGGACTATTACCAATCCGGGCCCATGGTCCGGGCGAGTTTCACCCTTCTGCCGCAAGACCGCTGACCCGCGGCAGTCCGGAAAACCGGTGTGATCCGATCTTTTGCGGCCCTCGCAGCGTATGGCGGCCAGTCACAGTGCAAGGCGAAACCCCGCCGGGGTCAGCCTTGCAGGTTGGTCTCCAGCCATTTTTCCAGCCAGTGGATGTTGTAATTGCCCGACTGGATATCCTCTTCCTGCAGCAGGGCGTGGAACAGGGGCACTGTCGTATCCACGCCGTCCACGATCAACTCTCCGAGCGCGCGGTTCAGGCGCGCGAGGGCCGCGTGCCGGTCGCGGCCATGCACGATCAGCTTGCCGATCAGGGAGTCGTAATAGGGCGGGATCGAATAGCCGTCATAAAGGGCCGAATCCATCCGGACACCCAACCCGCCGGGCGCGTGGAACTGCGTGATCTTGCCGGGCCGCGGGGAAAATTCCGGAAGTTTCTCGGCGTTGATGCGCACTTCGATCGCGTGTCCGTTGATGATCAGGTCATCCTGGGTGAACGACATCGGCCGCCCTTCGGCCACGCGGATCTGTTCCTGCACCAGGTCAACACCGAAAATCGCCTCGGTCACCGGGTGCTCGACCTGCAGGCGGGTGTTCATCTCGATGAAATAGAACTCGCCGTTTTCATACAGAAACTCGATCGTTCCGGCGCCTGCATAGTCGATCTTGGCCACCGCATCGGAACAGATCTTGCCGATCCGCGCGCGCTCCTCGTCGGTAATGCTGGGGCCTGGCGCCTCTTCGAACACCTTCTGGTGACGCCGCTGCAGCGAACAGTCGCGCTCCCCCAGATGCACGGCATGCCCCTTGCCATCGCCGAAAACCTGAATTTCGATATGGCGCGGCGTGGTCAGGTATTTCTCGATATAGACCTCGTCATTGCCAAAGGCGGCCTTGGCCTCGGACCGGGCGGTCATGAACGCCCGCTCAAGATCGGCGGCCGTCTCCGCCACCTTCATGCCGCGCCCGCCGCCCCCTGCGGTGGCCTTGACGATCACCGGATACCCGATTTCTTCGCCCAGCCGCTTCGCCATCGCCAGATCCGGGACACCGCCCTCCGATCCGGGCACGCAGGGCACGCCGAGATCCTTCATCGTGTCCTTGGCGGTGATCTTGTCGCCCATGATGCGGATATGTTCGGCCCGCGGGCCAATGAAGGTCAGGTCATGATCCTCGACGATCTGCACGAAATTCGCGTTCTCGGACAAAAAGCCATAGCCGGGATGGATCGCCTGCGCGCCGGTCACCGCGCACGCGGCGATGATGGAGGGGATCGACAGATAGCTGTCGGTGCCGGGCGGGGGGCCGATGCACACGGATTCGTCGGCCATGCGCACATGCATGGCATCCGCGTCCGCGGTGGAATGCACCGCGACCGACTGAATACCCATCTCGCGCGCGGCGCGGATGACGCGAAGGGCGATCTCGCCCCGGTTGGCCACAAGGATCTTGTCGAACATGCGGTTGCCTTATTCGATGATCATCAGGGGGGCGCCGTATTCCACCGCCGCACCATCCTCGATCAGGATGCGCTTGACGGTTCCGGCGCGCGGGGCGGGAATATGGTTCATCGTCTTCATGGCCTCGACGATCAGCAGGGTGTCGCCCTCCGCCACGCTGTCGCCCACGCTGACGAAGGCCGGCGCGCCCGGTTCCGCCTGCATGTAGACCGTGCCCACCATCGGGGAGACGACCGCGCCGGGATGGCTGGCGGGATCCTCGGCCGGCGGCGTGGCGCTTTCGGCCGGGGCGGCGGTGGACGGGGTCGCGGGCTGGGCCGCGGGCGATGCCGGGGCGGCGACCTGGCTGATGATCTTCTGCTTGCGGCTGACGCGCACGTTCAGCGTATCGTCGGCCCCGTAGTCGCGCTTGACTTCCAGTTCTGTCAGTTCGTTTTCGTTCAGCAGTTCAGCAAGCGCCTTGATGAAGGCCACGTCGGAATCATGAGAGTGTTTCGGCATGCGTATCCTCGACCACTGGCGGCGGCTGTTCCAAAGAGACCGCGCGCACGTTGTTTGGCTGCTTATACGGGATGGCGGACCCCGAGAAAAGCGGCCTTTTCCACGCCAGAGTGGGCAATCCGGGCCGCAATTGCGAGGGGGAATTCGCCACGGGGTCGCTCAGCCGGCGCCGGAGTGGTGCCATAGTGCGGGCGCAGGCCGTGTACAGCGGCGGTGTCAGGCCGGCTTTTGCGCTCCCGATATCCGGAATTGGCGATACGACCTTAGAACACATCAATATGACCGGAATTTCGGCAAAATTGAGATAAGTTTCGGCATATCACCGGAATGTCGATGCCCGATTGCGCCGCCGTCCCGGGAATGATTTTCTGACAAAGCGGTGGTTTGGAGAGACGGGATGAATATCGCTCTATGGCTTTTGCGCATGGCGCAGGTGCAGACCAACCGCGCCGCAGTGTTTCACGGCCACTGTCCGGTAGCAGATTATGGCGGGTTTCATACCCGAGCCGCACAGATCGCGGCCGGATTGAAAGCGCGAGGCACAAAGCCCGGCGATCGCGTCGCTTTGTTCATGGACAACAATCCCGATTACCTGATGGCGCTGTTCGGGTGCTGGTATGCGGGCGCGGTGGCGGTGCCCATCAATGCGCGCCTGCACGCAAAGGAGGCGGCTTGGATCCTTGAGGATGCCGGGGCCCGGATCTGCCTGACATCCGCGGCGCAGATGGCCGCGCTCGAGGGCGGCGGCATGACATGTCGGATGCTGGCACCGTCGGACGTCAGCAGCACGCCCGTGCATGATGCCCCGACGCGGCGCGCGCCCGATGATCTGGCCTGGCTATTCTACACGTCGGGCACGACCGGGCGGCCCAAGGGGGTGCAGATCACGCATCGGATGCTGGCGGCCATGACGCTCAGCTATCTGTCCGATGTCGATGAGGTCACGGCCGGCGACGCCACGATCTACGCGGCCCCGATGAGCCACGGCGCGGGTCTTTACAGTCTCGTTCACGTTTTACGAGGCGCGCGTCACGTGGTGCCGGTCTCGGGCCGTTTCGATCCCGGTGAAATACTTGACTTGGCCGCGCATTTCGGGCGCGGGCATCTTTTCGCAGCCCCCACGATGGTCAAGCGCCTGACGGCGCATGCCAGGGCGCAGGGCCTGCCCGGCACAGGTTTGCGCAGCGTGATCTACGGGGGCGGGCCGATGTATCTGGCCGATATCACCGAGGCGGTGGAGCAGTTCGGGCCGGTCCTGATCCAGATCTACGGCCAGGGTGAGGCGCCCATGGCGATCACCGCCCTGTCCCGGGCCGATGTCGCGGATCGCGCCCACCCGCGGTGGCGAGACAGGCTGGGGTCTGTCGGGCGCGCGCAATCCATGGTCGAGCTGCGCATCGGTGATGGGCTGCCCCCCGGGGAAATGGGGGAAATCATGGTGCGTGGCGATCTTGTGATGCCGGGGTACTGGCAAAATGCGGCGGCGACATCGCAGACGCTGCGCGATGGCTGGTTGCGAACCGGCGATATCGGCCGGCTGGATGCGGACGGGTACCTGACCCTGATGGACCGGTCCAAGGACATGATCGTCTCGGGCGGACAGAACATCTATCCCCGCGAAGTCGAGGACGTCCTGTTGAGGCATCCGGGCGTGGCGCAGGCATCGGTCGTAGGGCGGGCGTCGGATGCGTGGGGAGAGGAGGTCGTGGCCTTTGTGGTGGCCACGGGTGATCCTCCCGATCCCGCGGATCTCGATGTGCATTGCCTGTCGCAGATGGCGCGTTTCAAGCGCCCCAAGGCCTATATCCTTGTCGGTGATCTGCCCAGGAACGCCTATGGCAAGGTGCTCAAGTCCGAGTTGCGCGCGCGTCTGCCCCAAACCGGCCCGGGCTAGAGCGGCACCGGAAAATGCACATTTTCCGGTCCATTTTCTGTGACAGAAAATGGCCCCGGCTCAGTCGTCGTCCTTGTCCCCGGCCAGCAGGCGGTCGGCTTTCTTTCGCACCAGAACCGTGCGCAGGTCGTGCATGGCCAGCAACAAGGCATCGGTGACCTCTTCCAGCTGGTCGTCGGTGGCCTTGGACTGGGCCCAGTGGGTTGTCGTGTTCAGGTAATCGACCGCGCGGTGAATATCGTCGATATCGCGGCGGGCCAGCAGCGCCATGCGTTCGGCCATCCAGTCCTTGATGACGTCCAGGTCCTCGTCGGACAGGTCACGCTCGCCATGCGCTTTGATCTGGCCATTCTTGATATTGATGACCGCGATCTGGTCCATCTCGATGCGTCGCTGGCGGTTTTCCGTATCCACGCGGAACACGAAAGCGCCGTTTTCACGAACACGGAAATAGTAATCTGGCAGATCGGCCGCCATGTCCCTCGCGCCTGTATTTCTTGTTTTGCGCACGTTAGCACAGTGTGCGTGACCGCAGAAACGGGAAATCCGAAGCCGGGATTATCCTTGACAGCGCGTGGTTTTTCTACAGCGTCCGCCCCGCAGGACCGCCTATTCCAGATCCGCGCAAAAGGCCTGGATGCGCCCGCAGGCCTCGGCCAGCGCCGCGTCAGAGGTGGCATAGCTGATGCGGAAATTCGGCGACAGCCCGAAAGCCGCGCCAAACACCACCGCCACGCCGGTTTCTTCCAGCAGGGCCGTGGCAAAGGCCTCGTCCGTGTCGATCAGCGCGCC
>JANSYB010000317.1 GCA_024742655.1 Paracoccaceae bacterium
GGCGCCAATGCCGAGGTGATCCGCATTGCCCGCCACCTGACCGGGCGAGAGCGGATCGTGGTGTTTCAGGGTCACTATCACGGCCATATCGACGAAATGCTGGTCGAGGCGCGCAATGGCCAGACCGTTCCGGGGTTCGCGGGTGTTTCGCCCGATGCAGCGGCGAAAACCATCATCCTGCCGTTCAATGATCTGGACCGGCTGGAGCATGTACTGGCCAGCGAAGAGGTCGCGCTGGTCATCACCGAACCTGCACTGACCAATTGCGGTCTCGTACAGCCGGAGCCGGGCTTTCACGAAGGGTTGCGCGGCCTGACTGCCAGATACGGCACGCTACTGTGTTATGACGAGGCGCACACGTTTCAGTTCGCTTATGGAGGGTTGAAACGCGCATGGCAGCTGGAAAGCGATTTTCATGTCATAGGCAAGGGGCTGGGCACTGGGATCAGTTTTGCGCTTTATGGCTTTTCCGCAGAAATAGAGACAGAATTGAGCCATCAGCAGGGAACCGAAGTCGGACCGTCCGGCCTGCCCGAAGGCGTCGCGACTGGCGGAACAACATACGCGTCCGCGCTGGCGACTGCCGTGGCGCGCGCGGCCTTGACCGAGATCCTGACCGAAGAAAATTACACCTGCATTCGCGCGCTTGGCGCGCGCCTCGCAAATGGTCTGGATACGCTCTTTGCCAAGCATGGCCTGCCCTGGTGCGCGCACCGGCTTGGACCCCGATCAGGGTTTTGTATGCGGCCCGATTTGCCGCGGGATTTCGATGAGGCGCAGCTGTCGCTCGATACGCTGTGGATCGACACGCGACGCGTCTACATGGCCAATCGCGGTATCTGGGATGCGGTGTCCTCGGCCGGGCCGCAGGCGTCCTTTGCCCATGCGCCGGAGGATATCGACCTCTATTTGCAGGTGACAGATGATTTCCTGTCCGAGATTGAGTGGGTCATCGTACCTTGACGTCTCGACACTGAAATTCACCCGCTTTGTCGAAGTTTCGGCGCAATCGGTCCATAGCCTATTGCCTAAAATCACAGGCAAAGAGGCACGACAGTATGAGTATCTCCAAATACGTTGCACTGGCTGGATTAATCCTTGGCGCGATCCTTACGGCAGGCGCGGGGATGCTAATGGTGTCCCAGTCCACGCGGGAACAGACACCCATCGCCGAGCTGACCCCCGCTGCGCATGACATGGCCCGGGACATCAAGGTCATGGCCAAGGACCCGGCCCTTGATCGGATGCCGGCAACCAAGGCATTCATTCTGGAAAAGACAGAAGAATTCACGGCTGATCCGGCGCCAAGTCCCGAGACGTGTGATCAGGACGGTGCAGAGGGGCTTAAGTTCGGTTCTTTTTGTGTCACCGCAGCATCGCAGACCGTGATGCTGCGCGGTGGCCAATTCGGCTGGCTGTCCGAATTGCAAGGGCACGAAAACCCGCGTGTGGTGCTAAGCCAGCATGTCAAGACCGGCGACCTGACCCTGCTGACCGGTTTGCCGCAGCTGACCACGCTGAACCTGTTTGGTGCCCAGATCGAGGACTATTCCGCCCTGTCGCAGATGCCGGGCCTGACCAAGCTCGGCCTGGCCCGAGCGAATGTCACTGACCTGTCTTTCGTAGCCGACCTGCCGAACCTGCGCTCTCTTGACCTGTCGGACACGCAGATCAGCGATCTGTCTCAGCTTGCCGGTCATCCTTCGCTGCAAGAGCTGATGATCCCGGGGACGCTGGTGACGGATCTGGGGCCGCTGGCCGATATCACCACGCTCAGAACACTTGGCATGAAGAAAACGCAGGTCTCGGACCTCTCTCCGATCGCAGGGCTGACCGGGTTGTGGGAGGTGTCGATCTTCGACACGCCCGTGGCGGACCTGTCGCCGCTGTCGCAAATGACCAACCTGAACAAATTGTATGCTGACAAGACTGCCGTCACAGACCTGACACCGCTCGCGGGGCTGACCAAGCTTTCGTATCTCGATGTGGATCGAAACGCGGTTTCGGACATTTCACCGCTTTCCGGACTGGTGAACCTGCGCACGCTTGACCTGCGCGAAACCCAGGTCAGCGACCTGACGCCACTATCGGGCATGGCGCGGCTTTACCGACTGAACCTCAGTGGTACGCCGGTCAGCGACCTGCGCCCTCTGGCGGGATTGCCGGAACTGAGAAACCTGGATCTGCGTGACGCGCGCCGCGCCGATGTCACACCGCTGTTGCGCAACCCTGAACTGGATATCAAGCAATGACACGAGGTGCGACCTGCCCGTCAGGACGGACAGGTCACCCATGCTTCAGTCCTTGACGAACAGTTTCCGAGGCATGTCACAAAGTGCCTCGGCCGGGCCGTTGTCCGTGATCAGAATGGTTTCGGTCGTTTCCAGACCCCAGTTTTCCATCCAGAGCGCCGGCATGAAGTGGAACGTCATGCCGGGTTGCAGGATCGTCTCATCCTCGGCCCGGATCGAGGCCGTGCGCTCGCCCCAGTCGGGCGGGTAGGATAGGCCGATGGGATAGCCCATGCGCCCCTCGCGGGTGATCCCGTATTTCTTCAGCACGTCCAGAAAGGCATTGGCGATATCGCAGGTCCGATTGCCCGCCCTGGCGGCGTCCAATCCGGCCTCGATGCCCTCGATCTGGGCTTTCTCGGCCTCCCGCATATCCTGTGGCGGGGTGCCAAGGTAAACTGTGCGGCACAGGGGCGCGTGATATCGCCGATAGCAGCCGGACAGTTCGAAAAACGTCGCCTCGCCCTCGCGCATCGGGTCGCCGTTCCACGTCAGATGTGCGGCCGTCGCATCAAGACCCGAGGGCGTCAGCGGCACGATAGCGGGGTAATCGCCCCAGATGTCATCCACACCGGTGATTCCGGCATGGAAAATCTCGGCCACCAGATCGTTCTTGCGCAGGCCGGGCACGGCCTTGTCGATCGCGGTTTGCACCACCTTTTCGGAGATGCGCGCAGCCTTGCGAATAAAGCCGATTTCCTCGTCCGATTTCACAAGGCGCTGCCAGTTCACAAGCGCGGTGGCATCCTCGAACGTGGCATTGGGCAGTTCCTGTGTCAAAACCGCATGTGCCTTGGCGGAGTAATAGTAGTTCTCCATCTCGACACCGATGCGGGCCTTGTCCAGACCCATGGCGCGAATATGGCTGGCCAGATCCTGCATCGCGTGACGCTCTGTCGACTGCACGAAGCGGTCGGCATAGCCCAGGATATTGTCATCGGACATCCAGCAGGTGCGCCGGCCGCCCAGCATGTCCATGTAACGGCCCCACCAGATCGGCTCCCCGTCGAGAGGGACCAACACGCCCTGGTGCACATAGAACGACCAGCCGTCATAGGCCGTCAGCCACGCCTGATTCGAGGGATCCGTCACGAATATCAGATCCAGACCACGCGCCTGCATGGCAGCGCGTGTCAGGGCGAGGCGTCGGTCAAACTCGGCCTGCGAAAATGGAAGGTTCTTTTGCGTCATGGGTGTCTCCAGGTTTTTGCTTTGTCATCGCTTGCATCTTGGCGGCCAGAGTGCCCCAAGAAATACGTCAAGGCATGTCGTTTCTGCGAATAGAAGACAGTTTGTATTGACCTTGGCGCACTTGACGCCATGATTGCCACGCGAACGGGAGGAGCACATGACAGTGACGTTGGCGGATATTTTCGCTGCGGCGCAGGTATTGCGCGGTGTTGCGGATTGCACTCCGCTGGTCCCGTCGCCGTTCATGTCGGGTCGGTCCGGACATGAATTTCTTCTCAAGCTCGAGAACATGCAACCCATCGGCGCCTTCAAGTTGCGTGGCGCGGTGAACGCGGTTGCCGGTGTCGCGGAGGCCGCCGGCGTGACGTGTTGTTCCACCGGAAACCATGGGCGCGGCGTGGCCTATGCGGCGCGCGAACGCGGTATGCGGGCGGTGATCTGCATGTCCAGCCTTGTGCCGCAGGCCAAGGTTGACGGGATCAAGGCCCTTGGTGCGGAGGTGCGGATTGTCGGGCAAAGCCAGGATGATGCGCTGGCCGAGGCACAGCGTCTTGTCGCAGAGGAGGGCCTTGTTGAAATTTCGCCGTTCGACGATCCGCTCGTCATTGCGGGGCAGGGCACCATCGGCCTCGAGATTTTATCAAAACGGCCAGACATAGAGACGATTCTGGTGCCGTTGTCCGGTGGCGGCCTGGCGGCGGGCGTGGCCTGTGCGGCCAAGGCAATCAAGCCGGATATCCGCGTCATCGGCATCACGATGGATCGTGGCGCGGCCATGTATCAAAGCCTGCGTGCGGGGCATCCTGTCGAGGTGGAAGAGTTGCCA
>JANSYB010000539.1 GCA_024742655.1 Paracoccaceae bacterium
CGGCAAGCACGGCAAGGATCAACATCTGATCGAGATCCCCATCAAAAAGCTTTCGCAATTCTATCAATAGCTTGGCGAAACTCACGTTATGCGTGGGATAAAGTTTGTCCAACCTTTGCTCCACCCAGTCTCGATCCACGGAAAGCGGCATGAAGAAATCCTCCGGCAGGTGTTGTGCCCATTTTGGGCGTAAAGGCGGCTGCAAAACTTCCCGACCGACTTAAGACGTCATCGAGTGTGAGCAAACTCCGTTAACCGGTCCGAAGCGACGGCGAGGCGTGCAGCCAGCCCGGAAGCCGAAAAGCGGAAAACTTATGAAGCGTCTAGCGCAGCTTGCTCAGCGTTACCTGATTTTGATTTTATCAATTTTCCTGACCGCGCCCCAGATTGTTCAGACGGCCCATGCACAGGGCGTGTCCGGCGTCGATCCCTACAACAACCAGCGGATTGAAGCCGTGCGGGTGCGCATCGCCAATCCAAGCCCGGACGCGGCCCTGAACGCCCGCGTCGAGGACGGGGCGCGCACCACGCTGGCGCTGTTTCCGGGGGCGCGGTTCTCTCAGCAGCAGCTCGATTTCCAGTTGGCCCAGACCCGCAGACTTCGCGATGTGGGCGAGGTCGATTACGATATCTCGTTCGGCCGTACCGGCGGCCTGGACATCACGGTCGAGGTGATGATCGGCGAAACCGCGGCACCGGAAGGGCGCGGGCTGGCCTTTGGTGGCAAGTTCCCGACGATCTATGAAAAGAATGGAACATACCTGCGCTTCAAGCTGGATATCCTGAACCTCTACTATGGCAACAACAACGCCTGGTACGGGCAACCCGGCCTGATGCTGGCGGGCAATCCGCTGGTTCAGGGCACACCTTCGGGGTCCGGCTATGACGACTGGGTCGAGGGATATGTCCATTACGGCATCTACGGCATCACGCCGGTGTCGGAGAGCCTGTACTTTTATGGCGGCCTCAGCGCGATCACCTCCGGGTCAACCGGACAGGAACTTTTCACCAACAGGTCCCGCAGCTACACGGGCATCGAAGACGCGTATATCGGGCTTATCGGTGGGCGCACCGATGCCGAGGGCAACCGGCTGTCCTACAACCTGTTGTTCGGGCGTCAAAGGTTCACGCTTGCCAACGGGTTCCTGATCGCCAACACGGCGGCGAACGGCGCCAATCGCGCCGCCTTGCAGGCCAATGCGCGGTGGTCGGCCGATCTGCTGGCTTTGGCCCAGTTCCGCTACAACACCACGAAGCTGGAGTTCTTCTATCTGGACCCGGATGAACTGCCGGTTGTGGATTCCAAAACCACCTATGCCGGCGTGAACCTGGAATTTCAGCCGGCGGCCAATCTGAATGTGGGGCTGAGCTATGTGACCGCGCCGGAGTCCAACTTCAATTACTTCAGCCCGGTGGGGGCGATTGCCGGAACGCGGGACGGGCTGCAGGTGTATGATGCGCGGTTTACCTACACGCCGAAAGGCGCCGGCGCGCCCGGCTTTTTCTTCGGCGGGGAATACGCGATACAGCGCAACAGGAATTTCGACATGGATGCCCGGGCCGGGTGGGCGGAAATCGGCTACAGTTTTCCGCAAGCGCGCTGGTCGCCCACGATCAGCTACCGCTACGCCCATTTCACAGGGGATGATCCCAACACGGCCACCTATGAACGGTGGGATCCCATGCTGTCGGGCGGAACGGGCGAACAATGGGTCCAGGGCGCTAATCATTTCAAGGTCGTGCAGGACAGCAATGTCATCGCGCACCGCATCCAGGCACGATTCCGGCCGCACCCCAAGTTCGAGCTGGTCCCGCAGCTCTGGGCCTTTTACGCGGACGAAACCAACAACATCGGCGGCAACCCGGCGCTGAGTACTCTGAGCGGAACCGAGTACGGGTTCGAGGCCAACGTGACCGGCAAGTGGTTCGTGAACCGCAACGTCTACGTGCATGGGCATGTTGCCTACACATGGCCCGGCTCCGCGACCAAGGCCGCGCTTGGCGGCAATGCGGATGGCTGGCTCAGCACCATGCTTTTCGTTCGCTATGCCTTCTGATCCAGACGGGAATATTCGGACATGCGCAGACGCGACCTGATCAAGGGAATGGGCGGTGTGGCCGCCGCAGGCGGGGTTGCCGCGACATCGGCTTCGGCTCAGAGTGAGGCGCAGGCCGCGGCGCCTGGGATCGGTGGCTATGCCCGCGAGCGCCCCGAGGCCAATCCCGAGATGCCCGATCTTCGTGATATTCAGCCGCCGCCCGACACGTATTTCACGCCGGACCGTTTCGCGGGCAAGACCGTGATTGTGACGGGGTGCGCGCGTGGCATGGGCGCGGGTGCGGCATGGCGGCTTGCCCGCGAAGGGGCGAACGTTGTCGGCGTCGACTGGCTGAAAGATCAAGGGCAGGCGACGATGGATGAGATTGCCGCTGCCGGGCACGACGTTCGTTTCGTCGCCGGAGACGTGGGCGAGGACGCGACCTGCGCGCGGATGGTCGAGGTCGCAGTCGAGGCGTTCGGTGGCGTGGATGC
>JANSYB010000237.1 GCA_024742655.1 Paracoccaceae bacterium
GCCGTTCCAAAAGCGCAGGGGATGGCGGCCAGTTCGATGTCGCTCAGCGGCGAGACGGTTACGTCATAGAGATCACCCTCGGGCACCACGCAGTATTGCGCGAAAGCCCCGTCATATTCCGAGCCGATGGCGACAAAGCCCACCGGATTGTCCCGGGTCGGGCGCGGCTGGTTGATCGGGCAGATCACACGCATGCCGGACGTCACCTTCGTGACATCGGGCCCAAGGGACACGACCTCGCCACACAGATCCCCGCCCTGGATCAGCGGGAAGGGCAACGCACCCGACCAGCCGCCGGCCTCAACATCATCGACACGCTCTCCGGTGGCGCCGGTCACGTCCGCCGAATACCAGCCCTCGCGCGTGTTGATATCCGTATTGTTCACGCCCGCGGCCAGTACCCGCACCAACACCTCGCCGGGCCCGGGATGCGGCACGGGGATATCCTCGCGCCATTCCAGCGCGTCCGGCCCGCCATGGCGGGTGAGGTAAACGCCGCACATCGTGGCTGGGATCATCTCTCGGCTCTCCATGTCACCGCGCCGGGCCTCCCCCAAGGGCGGGAGGCCGCGGATCGGGATGCGGGATACTCAGGCCCGAAGTCGTTCGTTTTCGGGATCCCAAAGCGCCTGATCGGGCTGCACAACCGCCTTTCGCCGCTCGCCATAGATCTCGACCTCCAGTTCGGTCCCCGCCTGCGCCACCTCGGGTCGCAACATCGCCAGGGCCACGCTGGCATTCACGCGGTACCCCCACGCGCCCGACGTGGTCTCGCCCACGATCTCGCCGTTGTGCCAGATCGTCGACATATAGGGTGCGTCGGCCTCGCCCGCGTCGATGATGAGGGGGGCGAACGCCTTTTTGCGGCCCTGCTGTTTCTCGGCCAGCAGCGCGGCCTTGCCGGTGAAATCCTGTTCCTTGTCGAACTTCACGAACCGCTCCAGCCCGGCCTCGAGCATCGAGTAGTCGGACGACAGGTCACCTTTCCATGCGCGATAGCCCTTCTCGATCCGCAAGGAATTCAGCGCATACATGCCGAAGGGCTTTGCGCCGGCCTTAATGATGGCGTCATAGATGGCGGGCATCTCGGCGTTCTCGGCATGCACCTCCCAGCCCAGTTCCCCGGTAAAGCTGACCCGGATCAGGAAGGCAGGCCTGCCCGCGACGGTGCAGTGCTGGTGGCTCAACCAGCCTTTGCTGAGGTCCGCATCGGTGATCCCGGCGAGCAGATCGCGGCTTTGCGGCCCGGCCACCAGAAGCGCGGACCGCTCTGTCGTGGTTTCGGTCACGGTCACGCCCTCGGGCACGTTGTTGCGAATGAGTTCTCCGTCATGCCACTGCGCCGTGGCGGCGGTGATCAGAACGAAATCATCCTCGTCCAGCCGGATGCAGGAAAACTCCGTCACGATCCGGCCGCGCTTGTCGGCCACGTAGACAAGGTTCATCCGTCCCACCTTGGGCAGGCCGCCGGTCACGAAACCGCGCAGCCACTCGTCGGCGCCCGCGCCCTGCACCCGAAAGCGCGAAAATCCGGGCAGGTCCAGCACGCCACAGGCATCGCGCACCGCCTCGCATTCTTCCTTGATGCGCTGCTCCCACGGGCCCTTGCGGTTCCAGGTGTGGGTCGCCTCCTCGGACGTGTCGTCGTCGGGTTGGGCGAACCAGTTGGCTCGCTCCCAGCCGTTGTAGACGCCCATCACGCCGCCCAGATCCAGAACCTTTCCGTGGTTCGGCGACAGTTTCTTGTCGCGTCCCGCGGGCCATTCATGCCAGGGGAAATGCATGGCGTATTCGTTGCCGTAAACCTCCATCCCCTTGGCCACGCAATAGTCGTGATCGGTGTAATCGGTGTAGCGGCGCGGATCGACGGCCCACATGTCCCACTCGGTCGCGCCGTCGACGATCCATTCGGCCAGAACCTTGCCGGCACCACCACCCTGCGCGATCCCGAAGGTAAAGACACAAGCCTCGAACGCGTTCTTCACACCGGGCATCGGCCCAAGCAAAGGCAAGCCATCGGGCGCATAGGGGATCGGGCCGTTGATGATCCGGCTGATCCCGGCCGAGGCGGCCAGCGGGACGCGCTCCATGGAATCGGCGACGATATCCTCGATCCGCTCCAGATCGTCCGACCACAGCTGA
This sequence comes from Paracoccaceae bacterium, assembly GCA_024742655.1. Lineage (GTDB taxonomy): Bacteria > Pseudomonadota > Alphaproteobacteria > Rhodobacterales > Rhodobacteraceae > Roseovarius. Next base: position 2,143 of record JANSYB010000237.1, read on the forward strand.
AAACTGAAATCGTCGGGCATCGGATCGCTGGGATCCACCCAATGGGCGCGGCAATTGGGCTCGTAGGGGCCGATGTTGAACCCGTGCTTTTCCTGCCGGAAATAATAGGACACATCCACGTCGCGCAGCAGCGGCAGCTTCTTGCCGGTTTGCTTGCTGTAGGCTTCGATCTCGGGGATTTCGTCGGTCAGCACGTATTGATGGCTCATCACCATCATCGGCACCGTGCGCCCGCCATACGGCTTGAACCATTCGCCCACCTGCTGTGCGTAATAGCCCGCGGAATTGACCACGTAGTCACAGGCGATGTCGCCCTTTTCTGTATGGACAATCCAGCCGTCACCATCCTGTGTCACACCGGTGGCCGGGCAAAAGCGGATGATCTGCGCGCCCATGTCGCGTGCGCCCTTGGCCAGGGCCTGCGTGACCTGTGCCGGGTCGATGTCGCCGTCATTGGGATCGTACAATGCGCCCACGATGTCGTGGGTCTCGATGAACGGATAGCGCGCCTTGATCTCATCGAGATCGAGAATTTCGAGATCCATCCCCTGATGTTTGCCCATCCCCTTTGCGCGTTCGAATTCCTGCATCCGCTCCTTGGAATGCGCCAGCCGGATCGACCCGGTCTGATGATAGTTCATCGGGTAATCGACCTCATCGCCCAGCCGGGCATAAAGCTCGGTCGAGTAGCGCTGCATGTTCATGATCGCCCAGGAGGTCGAGAAGGTCGGTACGTTGCCCGCCGCGTGCCAGGTGGACCCGGCGGTCAGTTCGTTTTTTTCCAGAAGAACGCAGTCGCTCCAGCCCTTCTTGGCCAGGTGATAGAGGCAAGAGGCCCCGACAACCCCGCCCCCGATGACAACAACCTTCGCTTTGCCTGGTAGATCGGCCATGTTCATTTTCTCCCCTGTTCAGCCCCGCGCGGAGGCAGTTTGTTTCAATTCCGGTTCAAGCGGATCGCCAGTGCAACTGGCTCGACCCGTGTCAGGTCTGCGGGCATCAGCCCTGTTCCCTTTGCGGCGGGCCATCGGAAATCTCATAGAAATCCCCCTTGAACTGCGTGAAAATATGCCCGGCCATCTCGCCGCCGGACGGCGCATCGATCAGCCCGGCCTCCAGGCTCATCCAGCCGTCGGCGCCTTGGAACCAAAGCTTGGTTCCGCATAGTCCACAAAAGGCACGTTCCGCCCCGCTGTCGTGCCGGTACCGCGTGACGTGATCCTGCCGCACCCATCTCACCGGTGCGCCATCGACATCCACGCTGGCGGCATGGAAGCCCGAATATCTGCGGCACTGGCCACAATGACATGCGGTCACCGGGCCGGCCTCCCGATCCAGTTCAAAGGCGTTCGCGCCACAGAGACAGGAGCCGGTGATCATTCCTGCGGCACCCCGTCGGTAATGTCGTAATAGTCGCCCTTGTCGGCGGTGAAGATATGCTTCTCCAGGCGCAGACCGGTCGGCTCGTCCAGCGACCCAAGCGAGAAACTGATCGTGTCCTCATCATGCGCCGCCCAGAACAGGAACGATCCGCAGCGCGGGCAAAATCCCCGTTTCGCCATGTCACTGGCCGCGTACCAGGCCACCGGGCCAGCGATCTTGACGGTGTCCTTTGGCGCAAAGGCCGAGGCCCAGACATGGCCGGACTGCTTGCGGCACTGGCCGCAATGGCACGCGCTGGCCCCGCTTGGCTGAGCCGCCACCGCGTAGGTGATATCGCCGCAAAGGCAACGCCCGGTTTTCATATCTCGTCCCCCTCGACCTGCCGCAGACCGTCTGTGATCTCATAGTAATCGCCCTTCTGCGACGTCCACATATGCGCCCCCATTCTCAGGCCCGTCGGCGCGTCCAGAGTGCCGGCCAAAACATGGATAAGCGGGCTGGCATCGCGGCTCCAGAACATCGTCGAGCCACAGAATTTGCAGAACCCACGCGAGGCGAAATCGCTGGTCTTGTACCATGCCAGACCCTCGTCGCGCGTCAGCGTCAGGGCATCTTCGCGGGTTTCGGAGGCGGCGAAATGGTGGCCCGATTGCTGTCGGCATTCCTTGCAATGGCAGGCGACGGGCGGTTTCATCTCGCCCTCGACCGCGTAGGCGACCGCCCCGCACAGGCATGACCCGGTCCGCATGCTAGGCCCTCCCCGGTGTGGCGGCGCTGCCGAGCGCCAAGCCGTAGAGGATGAAACAGGTAGCCAAAGCCCGACGTAGCCAGATATTGAACAGCGCCCCCAGAGCCACACGGCCCAGCCCCGCACCAAGTGCCGTGAACACGGTATAACTGATCGCGGTGATGGTCAGCGCAGTGGGAAAGATCACCCACATCTGATCCCAGATCGGAACGTCCGGCTGCACGAAGGCGCTGAACGCGGCAAGGTAGCCCGCGACGCTTTTGGGGTTGATCGTAGCCACGAGGAAGGCCCGGCCATAAATTGAACCGGCCGGTCGCGCATCGACCGTCACGGGCCGACTGGCCAACAACCACCCGCGAATACCCAGCCCGACAAGGACCGCGGCGCCCGCAAGCTTGGCAATGCCGAACGCCGTGGGGGAGGCCGCGATCAGCGCTGTTATCCCGGCCGCGGAGAGTGTCAGGAACAGTGTCGCCTGTGTCAGGATCGCCGCCACGCCCCACAGGCCCCGACGAAAGCCGACCGTCATGCCATTGGTAATGCAGTTCACATGGTTGGGGCCCGGCGTGGTAACGAAAACCACCCAGAAAAGCGCGAAGATCGTCCAGCCCTCCCACGTCATGGCACGCCCCTCAATAGACCGGCGGGGCGATCACCCAGATCGCCACGACAGGGTCATCATAAGGGTTGGCCCAGGCATAGGGTTCGCCACGAAACCGGAAACTGTCGCCCGGCCCGAC
>JANSYB010000250.1 GCA_024742655.1 Paracoccaceae bacterium
GCTGGCACGGATGAAACTGGAAGGGGCCGGCACCGAGGCCGATATCGTGCTGGGGCTGGATACCAACCTGATCGTCGCGGCCAAGCAAACCGGGTTGTTCGCCGCGCATGGCGTGACCCCCGATCTGGACCTGCCGATCGCGTGGGATGATCCGGTTTTCCTGCCCTATGACTGGGGGTATTTCGCCTTCGTGCACAATGCCGATACCAGCGCACCCGGCAATTTCCGTGAGCTCGCGGACAGTGACATGAAGATCGTGATCCAGGATCCGCGCTCGTCCACCCCCGGGCTGGGCCTGCTGATGTGGGTCAAGACCGCCTATGGTGACGAGGCCCCGGCGATCTGGGACGGGCTGGCCGACAATATCGTGACGGTCACCAAGGGCTGGTCCGAGGCCTATGGCCTGTTCCTAGAGGGCGAGGCCGACATGGTGCTGAGCTACACGACCTCGCCCGCCTATCACCTGATCGCCGAGGAGGATGCCAGCAAGGCCGCCGCCGCCTTTGACGAAGGTCACTACATGCAGGTCGAGGTCGCCGCGAAGCTGGCCGGCACGGATCAGCCCGACCTCGCGGACCGGTTCCTTGCCTTCATGCTGTCCGACACGTTCCAGTCGATCATCCCGACCACCAACTGGATGTATCCCGCCGTCCAGCCCGAGGGCGGTCTGCCGGATGGGTTCGACACGCTGATCACGCCGGGAAAATCCCTGCTGCTCAGCCCCGAAGAGGCCGCCGCGGCCCGTGATGCCGCGTTGAACGAATGGCTGACCGCGCTCAGCCGCTGAGCCCTGTCCCGGGGATCGCCTTCGCCACGGTGGTGGCGGTGGCGATTCTCGGGACACTTTTGGCCGTGGCCCTCTCGGCCGAGACGGGGCGCGGCCTTGGCCCGCCGGAATGGGCCGCGATCCGGTTCACGCTGCTGCAGGCGGCCCTGTCGGCCGCGCTGAGCGTTGCATTGGCCGTTCCGGTGGCGCGCGCCTTGTCGCGCCGCCGTTTTGCCGGGCGCCGGGTACTGATTGCGCTGCTCGGGGCGCCGTTCATCCTGCCGGTGATCGTTGCCGTTCTGGGCCTGATCGAGGTCTTCGGCCGCGCCGGTTGGATCAGCACCGCGTTGGGCTGGATCGGATTGCCGCCAGTCCAGATCTACGGGCTGCACGGTGTGGTGCTGGCGCACGTCTTTTTCAACCTGCCTCTGGCCACACGCCTGATCCTGCAAGCCTGGCAGGAGGTGCCGGCGGAACGTTTTCGCCTTGCCGCACAGCTGAATGTCGACGGGTGGGCGATGATCCGCCTGATCGAATGGCCCATGCTCCGGCGCATCGTGCCCGGCGTTCTGGCGGTCATCTTCGCGATCTGCCTGACCAGTTTCGCGGTCGCGCTGACCCTTGGCGGTGGCCCCCGCGCCACGACCGTGGAACTGGCCATCTACCAGGCGTTTCGCTTTGATTTCGACCTTGGCCGCGCCGCGTTGCTGTCCGTGGTCCAGATCGGCCTGACACTTGCTGCGGCGGGTCTGGCGCTCTGGCTGGGCCGGGGGGGCGACTTCGGCGGTGGCTTTGACCGGGCGGTGCGACGGTGGGACGGCGCCAGATGGAGCGCACGGTCCCTCGATGTGGCATGGATCGCGCTGGCGGCGCTGTTCCTGCTGCTGCCGCTGGCCGCGATCGTGATCGCGGGCCTGCCTGGACTGGCCGACCTGCCCGCCAGCGTTCTGCCGGCGGCTGTCACGTCCATCCTCGTGGCAGCGGCCAGCACTGTTCTTGTCCTGCTTGTCGCCCTGCCCATGGCCGCCTCGGTCGCGCTGCGCGGGGCGCGGGGCGTGGAACTGGCCGGTTTGCTGGGCCTTGCCGCCTCGCCGCTGGTGATCGGCACGGGGCTGTTCATCGTGATCCGGCCCTTCGCCAATCCGTTGGCGCTGGCCCTGCCGGTCACGGCACTGGTCAATGCGCTGATGGTTCTGCCCTTTGCCCTGCGCATCCTTGTGCCACGGGCGCGTGATATCGTGGCACGGCAAGGCAGATTGGCCATATCGCTGAACATGCAAGGATGGCCGTTCACCCGGCTTGTTCTGCTCCCACGGATGCGGGCGCAAATCGGATTCACCGCCGGGCTGGCGGCGGCCCTGTCGATGGGTGATCTGGGGGTCATCACCCTATTCGCCAGCCCGGATGTGGCCACCCTGCCGCTACAGGTCTATCGTCTGATGGGCGCCTACCGGATGGAGGCCGCCGCCAGTGCCGCGCTGATCCTGCTGTGTCTGTCCTTTGCCGCGTTCTGGATTCTGGACAAGGGGGGACGTGCCCATGCTGAAGCTTGAAGACTGCGTCGTGCAAAACGGCGCTTTTACCCTTTCGGCGGATTTCACGGTGGAACAGGGCGCCAGGGTCGCGGTCATCGGGCCGTCCGGCGCGGGAAAATCAACCCTGCTCGAAGCGATTGCGGGGTTCCTGCAGGTTACGCAGGGCCGGATCCTGTGGTCCGGTCAGGACATCACCGCACAGCCACCGGGCCAGCGGCCGGTGGCCATGCTATTTCAGGAGGACAACCTGTTTGCGCATCTCACTGTCGCACAGAATGTCGGTCTTGGCCTGAGGCCAGACCTGAAGTTGACGGTCAGCGACAAGGAAACGGTGGAACAAGCCCTCGATCGGGTCGGCCTTGGCGGGCTTGAAGCACGCAAGCCCGGCGATCTGTCGGGAGGACAACGCAGCCGGGCGGCGCTTGCCCGTGTGCTGGTGCAGCGACGCGACCTGTTGCTTCTGGATGAGCCCTTTGCCGCGCTCGGCCCGGCCTTGCGGGCCGAAATGCTGGATCTCGTCCGTGATCTGGCGCAGGAAACGGGCGCCACCCTGCTGATGGTCAGCCACCAGCCCGAGGATGCCCGCCGTATCGCCGGGCAAGCCATTTTCGTCGCCGAGGGCAAGGCCCATGCCCCACAACCGACGGATCGCCTTCTGGACGATCCACCCGAGGCTCTGCGTGCCTATCTAGGGTAAGGCCAATGGCAGCGCCGATGCATCGCAGGAAACCGGGGCACGTCGATTCGTGAAAAACAAGCAGAACGCGCCCCGGTCTGAGTGGTGGCTTACGTCATCAGGCCGGGATCAGGCCCGATTCCTGTGCTGCGGCCACTTCGTCCGCGTTCAGCATGCCGTCGCCATCGGTGTCGGCCGCCTCGAACGTGCCTTCGGCGGCATCGGGCATGGCGGCCTGGAATTCGTCCATGGAGACCATGCCGTCGCCATCGGCATCCATGGCCGACGCGGCGGCCGGCAGGAGCAGGGCAAAGGCGAAGGTTGCGGCAATCAGTTCCTTGGTCATCAGAGATTTCCCTTCTTGTTTCAGGTTCACAGGGTGCGAGTGTCGCGCCCCGGACCCTGAACATGTGGCCCCCTCCCCGCCTTGTCTTGGGGTTGTGTCGGAGAGCCGGTTTTCACGCAAAAAGAGGCTCAATCGCGGTCCCGCCATCGGCACGGCCACGCCGGTGACCGGCAAGAGTGCGCGTGCGTGCGGAAACCGGCCAAAAGCACTGTACGTTTTGGGCGGAAAACCGTTCAGAGATCGCGTCGCAGCCGCTGTGCGAAAGATTGCCGAGTCGGGCTCAGACCAGACCATCGACCGGCTTGATCAAGCCGGTTTCGATCTTGCGGCGATTGACGACAGGTGCATTCATGAACCGCTTGGTGACCGGGTGATCGGCATCCAGCAGGCCCAGACGGACAAGCAGTGCCGCGATGGTGCAATTCGCCCCCCGGAAAGAGCCATCGGTGATCTTCAGTGCGATGCCCAGACCACGCGTCGGGGCGATGGCCACGAAATACCCCTCGGCCCCGGTCTTGAGCGCGACGGGCTCCTTGCAGACGCGCATCAACTCGGTGCAGGCGCGTTTTTCACCCGCCACCAGTTCGGGATGCGCGATCATCGCCTCGCGCAGGCGCACGGCGGCGCGTTCACGGGCGTCGCCACTGTCACGGGCACTGGCGAACCAAGCCATTGCGCGGGCCATTCCGTGCATCGTCGTGATGAAATTCGGCGCCGAGCAGCCGTCGATGCCGTAGCCCGGGCTGGCCTCATCCGTGACCGTCTCGAACGCATCGAGGCAGGCCTTTTGCACGGGGTGGTCAATGTCGATGTAATCCGGGCCTGCGCCCAGATGCTGCGACAGCGTGAGGAACCCGGCATGCTTGCCCGAACATTCGTTGTGATACTGGCACGGTTTTTCATCCGAACAGATCAGGTGATTGAACGCGGCGCGGTCCTTGGGCATGGCCGCACCACATCGGAAATCGTCATCGGTCAGGACCAGTTCGGCGATCCAGGCCTGAACCCGGTCGGTATGTATCGCCGCCCCCTGATGCGAGGCGCAGGCCAGTGCCAGGTCCTCGGATGTCAGACTGTGGACGTCCGCCGCGCCGCTTTCGACCAGCGGCAGCGCCTGCACCATCTTGGCCGAGCTGCGCGGCAGCACCACCGCCTCGGGATCGCCCCATGCCTCGACCACGTCGCCAGTGGCGTCACAGATCACCGCATGCCCGGTATGGAGGCATTCCAGCAGGGGGCCGCGCCAGATTTCGGTAAGGGGGACAGGATTGCTCATCTCGGTGCTCCGTTCGGCTGGACGCGCGAAAATTCGCCAATTGATCCTTTCATGTCTCGCGTGTTTCAGGCTATTATTGCAATGTCGAGAAAGAAATGGCCGCCTATATGAAAAATCCATTAAGGGTTGCGCGCGGTCGGCAAATTGAGGCTAAGGACAGCTTGGAGGCTGGACAATGGGATCACGGATAGCGCACGGCATGCTCAGCGCCTTTCTGGCACTGGCAGCGACCGGTGTCTGGGCACAGGAAGAAAGCACCAATCAGGTGGCCGCGAAAAC
>JANSYB010000347.1 GCA_024742655.1 Paracoccaceae bacterium
AACGTATCGGGTTGCTGGATTGGACCAAGTTTCCGACCGCGATCGAGCAAAGCTATGTCTCGGTGAGCAAACAGATCGCCACGCTGACCCCGGCGGATCTTGCGCAGTTGCAGACTGTCAGGCGTTGATCCCGGACAGGCGGCGGACGCAAATCGGCCCGGCGCGGGAGGCGCCGGGCCGATTGATTTTTCGCGACATGTGCGTCGGTTATCCGGCCGCCTCGACCGCACGGCGGGTCATCACCGCCACGAGGTTCGCACGATAGGCCCCGGATCCATGCAGGTCCGAGATCATCCCGTCGGCGGGCGGGCTCAGGCCTTCGAGCGCCCCGGCCGAGAAATTCGACGACAGCGCCGCCTCGGCCTCGGACCAGCGGAACACGCCTTCCTCGGACGCGCCGGTGACGGCCACGCGCACACCGTCGGCAAACCTGGCCACAAACACCCCGGTCAGCGCAAACCGCGAGGCGGGTTGCTCGAACTTCATATAGGCGGCCTTTTCCGGCACCGGAAACTTGACCTCGGTGACGATTTCGCCCTCATCGAGCGCCGTGGTGAACATGCCCTGGAAATAGTCATCCGCCGCGATCTCACGCGCGTTGGTGATGACTGTGGCGCCCGAGGCCAGAACGGCCGCCGGATAGCAGGCCGCGGGGTCGTTATTGGCGATGGAGCCACCGATCGTGCCGCGGTTGCGCACGGCCGGATCGCCGATATTGGCGGCCAGTGCGGCCAATGCGGGATAGCGCCCTGCACCGGCGGCCACCTCGGCATGGGTGGTGCCCCCGCCAATGCACAGCCGCCCGTCATCGGCGTCACAGATGCCCTTCATCTCTGCGATGCCCGACAGGCAAACCAGCTTGGACGGGCTGGCCAGCCGCTGTTTCAGCGTCGGGATCAGGGTCTGCCCACCACCCAGCGGCTGCGCCTCGTCGGTTTTGAGTGCCGCAACCGCGTCGGAAATGGTCGAGGGGCGTTCGATGTCGAATGCATACATGGGTCTTCTCCTCCTCAGCCCTTGCTTTTCTGAATGGCATCCCAGACCCGCGAGGGGCTGACGGGCATGTCCACGTGATCGACGCCAAATCCGCCCGATTGCAGCGCATCCACCACCGCGTTGACCACGGTCGGCGTGGAGCCGATCGCGCCGGCCTCGCCACAGCCCTTCACCCCAAGCGGGTTGTGCGTGCAGGGCGTGCCGTTGGTGTGGTCGACCGAGAAGAACGGCACGTCATCGGCCCGCGGCATGGCGTAATCCATGTACGAGCCCGACAGAAGCTGACCATTCTCATCATAGGACGCGTTCTCGAGCAGCGCCTGACCGATGCCTTGCGCCAGCCCGCCATGCACCTGCCCGTCCACGATCATCGGGTTGATCACGTTGCCGAAATCATCGGCGGTGGTGAACCGCTCGATCGTGACCTTGCCGGTGTCGGGGTCGACCTCGACCTCGCAGGCATAGGCCCCGGCGGGATAGGTGAAGTTGTTCGGGTCATAGAACGCCGTCTCCTCAAGACCCGGTTCGATCTCTTCCAGCGGATAGTTGTGCGGGACATAGGCGGCGAGACAGACATCCCCCCAGGCCACCGACTTGTCGGTGCCCGCGACGGTGAACTGGCCGTCTTTCAGCTCGATATCGCCTTCGGACGCCTCCATCAGGTGGGCCGCGATCTTCTTGGTCTTGGCGATGATCTTTTCGGTGGCGCGCACCATGGCCGGACCACCCACCGCGATGGAACGAGAGCCATAGGTGCCCATGCCCATCGGTGTGTTGGCGGTATCGCCATGCCGGATCTCGATCATGCTGGCGTCGATGCCCAGCATTTCCGACACGACCTGCGGGAACACGGTTTCATGCCCCTGCCCGTGCGAATGCGAGCCGGTCATGACGGTGATCCCGCCGGTGGCATTCACCCGCACCGTCGCACTTTCGTAAAGACCCGCGCGTGCGCCCAGCTGTCCGACAAGGTTCGACGGCGCGATGCCGCAGGCCTCGATGAAACAGTTGATGCCAAGCCCGCGCAGCTTGCCCTCGGCCTCGCTTGCCGCACGGCGTGCGGCGAAGCCGGGGAAATCGGCCCGCGCCTCCAGCTTGTCCATCAGGCGGTGGAAATCGCCCGAGTCGTACTCCACGGCCACCGGGGTGGCATAGGGGAACTCGGTCACGAAATTCTGCCGACGCAGCGCGATGGGATCGACCCCCAACTCGCGCGCGGCCTTGTCGATGACGCGCTCCAGCTGATAGGTCGCCTCGGGCCGGCCGGCCCCGCGATAGGCATCGACCGGCACCGTGTTGGTGAAGACCGCCCGCACGTTGCAGTAAATCAGTGGTGTCTTGTAATTGCCCGCCATCAGCGTGCCATGCAGCCATGTCGGAATGGACGGCGCGAAGGTCGACAGGTAGGCGCCCATATTGGCATAGGTCGAGGTGCGCACGGCGGCAAAGTTGTTGTCGGCATCCAGCGCCAGTTCGATCTTGGTGACGTGGTCACGGGCATGGGCGTCCGTCATGAACGATTCCGTGCGCGAGGCCGTCCACTTGACCGGCCGGTTCACGATCTTGGCGGCATGGGTGCAGAACGCCTCTTCGGCATAGTGATAGATCTTGGAGCCGAACCCGCCGCCCACGTCGGGCGCCACCACACGCAGCTTGTGCTCGGGAATGCCAAGCACGAACGCACCCATCAGAAGGCGGATCACATGCGGGTTCTGCGAGGTGGTGTAGAGCGTGTACTCATCGTTGTGGCGCGTATACTGGCCAATGGCCACGCGCGGCTCCATCGCATTGGGAATGAGACGGTTGTTGATCAACTCGACCGTGGTGACATGCGCGGCGTTCTTGATCGCCTCGTCCACGGCTTCCTTGTTTTCCTCGACGAAGCCCCAGTCGTAGCACAGGTTATCGCCCAGATCGTCATGCACGAGCGGGCTACCGGCCTCAAGCGCCTTGGGCATGTCCACGACCGCCGGCAGTTCCTCGATATCCACGTCGATCGCCTCGGCGGCGTCGCGGGCCTGCTCCAGCGTTTCGGCCACGACCACGGCGATGGGGTCACCCACATGGCGCACCTTGCCCTCGGCCAGAACAGGATGCTTGGGCTCTTTCATCGGCTCACCGAAGCGGTCGGTCACCTGCCAGCCACACGGGATGCTGCCCGCGCTTTCGAAATCCGCAGCGGTGAACACCTTCAGGACACCGGGCATGCCCTCGGCGGTGCTGGTGTCCAGGCTCTTGATCTTGCCGTGGGCCACGTCCGAGCGCAGGAAAAACGCATGCGCCTGTCCCGGCAGGTTGATGTCGTCGGTGTAATTGCCTTCCCCGGTCAGAAACCGGATATCCTCGCGCCGCTTCGGGCTGGCGCCAATACCTCCATCTGCTGGCATCTGGAAGTCCTCCCTATCCTGTTCGCCTTACTCGGCGGCGATGTTGCTGACGTCCTGGCCTGATGCGGCCATGATCGCCTTGATGATGTTGTGATAACCGGTGCACCGGCAGATATTGCCTTCCAGATAGTCGCGGATCTCGGCCTCGGTAGGGCTGGGATTCTCGGACAGAAGTGCTGCGGCGCTCATCACCATGCCCGGTGTGCAGAACCCGCATTGCAGACCGTGATGATCCTGAAAGGCCTGCTGAAGCGTGTTGAGCGTGCCATCGGGCGCGGCCATGCCCTCGATCGTGGTGATCTCGGCACCCTCGGCCTCGGCGGCGAACATTGTGCAGGCCTTTACCGCCTTGCCGTCCACGTGGACCACGCAGGCCCCGCACTGGCTGGTGTCGCAGCCGACATGCGTCCCGGTCAACCCAAGGTTTTCGCGCAGAAATTCAACAAGAAGCGTGCGTCCTTCCACTTCACCGGACGCAGGCTTGCCGTTCACGGTCATGCTGACCTGTGACATAGGCACCTCCCATATGGCTATCGTTATTGGCTGACAGGAGTTAAGCACGGCCCCGCGCGGTTGAGAACCCGGTTTTTCCGCTTGGTCATGTTTTTTCACAGCCC
>JANSYB010000370.1 GCA_024742655.1 Paracoccaceae bacterium
ATGACACCGCAGGATCATATGATTTTCGCCAAAACGCCCCGCGCCGCGGGTTGCGTTTCGATCCTGCTGCTCCTAAGCCGCCTCTGAGCGTGCCCTGATCCGGCGCGACCGCTCAGAGGATTGCGTTTCGCGCCACAGGCTTAGGACAAATTTGCGAGATCAGACATGACCAATTCCGACAAAGACCGCGTGGTGATTTTCGACACCACCCTGCGCGACGGCGAACAATCCCCCGGCGCGACCATGACGCATGACGAAAAGCTCGAGATCGCCGGGCTGCTGGACGATATGGGCGTCGACATCATCGAGGCCGGGTTTCCCATCGCATCCGAAGGCGATTTCAACGCCGTCAGCGAGATCGCCAGGAACGCGAAAAACAGCGTGATCTGCGGGCTGGCGCGGGCCAACCTCAAGGATATCGACCGCTGCTGGGAGGCGGTGAAACACGCCGGGCGCCCGCGCATTCATACCTTCATCGGCACCTCGCCGCTGCACCGGGCCATTCCGAACCTCACGCAGGACGAGATGGCCGACCGCATCCACGAGACGGTCACCCATGCGCGCAACCTGTGCGATAACGTGCAATGGTCCCCGATGGACGCCACGCGAACCGAGTGGGATTACCTGTGCCGGGTGGTCGAGATCGCCATCCGGGCGGGCGCCGGAACGATCAACATTCCCGACACGGTGGGCTATACCGCGCCGGTCGAATCCGCGGACCTCATCCAGCGGCTGATCGAAACGGTGCCGGGTGCCGACGAGGTGGTGTTCGCCACGCATTGTCACAACGACCTCGGCATGGCCACGGCCAATGCGCTGGCCGCCGTGGCCGGTGGCGCGCGCCAGATCGAATGCACGATCAACGGGCTGGGCGAACGCGCCGGCAACACCGCGCTGGAAGAGGTGGTTATGGCGATGAAGGTGCGGGGCGATATCATGCCCTATTACACCAATATCGACACCACCAAGATCATGCATATCAGCCGCCGGGTGGCGACGGTCTCGGGTTTCAACGTGCAGTTCAACAAGGCGATCGTGGGCAAGAACGCCTTTGCCCACGAGAGCGGCATCCACCAGGACGGGATGCTCAAGAATGCCGAGACGTTCGAGATCATGCGCCCCGAGGATGTGGGCCTCACTGAGACCAACATCGTGATGGGCAAGCATTCGGGCCGCGCAGCACTGCGCTCCAAGCTCAAGGATCTGGGGATCGAGCTGGCCGACAATCAGCTCAACGATGTGTTCGTGCGTTTCAAGGACCTCGCCGACCGCAAAAAGGAGGTCTATGACGAGGATCTGATCGCGCTTGTCACCGCCGGAGAGGATGCCGAGAGCGACCGTCTGGTCATCAAGTCGCTGCGCGTGGTCTGCGGCACGGGCGGGCCGGCCGAGGCCGAGCTGGTCATGACTATCGACGGCGTCGAGAAAACCGCCAGGCAATCCGGCGACGGCCCCGTTGACGCGACCTTCAAGGCGGTGCGCGAGTTGCACCCCAACGAGGCGCGCCTGCAGCTGTACCAGGTCCATGCCGTGACCGAGGGCACGGATGCGCAGGCCACGGTGTCCGTCCGGCTGGAAGAGGATGGCAACATCTCGACCGGTCAATCGGCGGATACCGATACGGTCGTGGCCAGTGCCAAGGCCTATGTCAACGCACTCAACCGCCTGCTGGTGCGGCGCGGAAAAACGGGCGAAGACAAGCGAGAGATCAGTTACAAGGACGTTTCCTGAGACGTGAAACGGGGCGCCCATCCGGTGCCCCGCCTTCGTTTCCGGCCGGCCCGAGCTGCGCGTCCTCGCCACCAAGCGCCTGGACGATGTGTTCCACTTGGGCGATCGCCTGGCTGAATGCATTCGTCGCAGCATGACGCGAAGGTGCTCCCGGCCACCCCACAAGAAGGCACCGGATATCGTGCGGCGCTGTTGTCCGTTTCGACATGGCACGCCCTGAAACGGAATTGCGGCGGGTTTCCGGGCCGCGATACATCCTGCCGCAAAAGGCCGTCCGGGCGCATCCTTTTCACCTGAAAACGCGGCGTCAGCGCCCGACCAGGCCATTCAAACGCAGCGTAAAACTTGCGCGGCGCGACAAAGACCACCATCTTTGAGCGAGGGAGACGAACAGGGCGCGCGCAGCGGGCGCTTTGCGGAGGAGACAGCGATGACATTTGCCACGCGCCAGGATGTCCTGGACATCCAGAATGAAATGCCGTGGGCGCAGCGAGACCTGCCCAAGACGGTGTACCAGATGCTGCGCGACACCGCGCACGCCTTCCCGGACCGCCCGGCCGTCAGTTACCAGATCATGTCAGGCCCCACCGACAAGGCCGAGACCATGAGCTGGAAACAGTTCCATGATGAGGTTTGTCAGGCCGCCAACCTTTTTCGCAGCCTCAAGATCAAGGAAACGGATGTCGTCGCCCTGATAATGCCCAACAGCCTTGAGACGGCGGTGGCCACAATCGGCGCAATGGTCGCCGGCATCGCCAACCCCATCAACCCGCTGCTGGAGCCCGAACAGATCGGCGCCATCCTGCGCGAAACCGATGCAAAGGTCGTCGTGACGCTCAAGGCCTTTCCCAAGACCGACATCGCCCAGAAATGCGCCGAGGCCGTACGTCATGCCCCGCGTGTGCATACCGTGCTCGAGGTCGATCTGAACCGCTATCTTACCCCGCCGAAAAGCTGGATCGTCCCGCTGATCCGGCCGAAGAACCCCAACAATCATCACGCCGATCTGAAAAGCTTCAACGCCGAGCTGGGCAAGCAGTCCACATCGCTGACCTTCGAGGACTCCGGCGAGGACCGTGTCGGCGCCTATTTCCACACCGGCGGCACCACCGGCATGCCCAAGGTGGCGCAGCACAAGTATTCGGGCATGATCTACAATGGCTGGCTGGGTCATCGCCTGCTGTTCACCGAACATGACAACATCATCTGCCCGCTGCCCCTGTTCCACGTCTTTGCCTGTCACGTGATCCTGATGGCGATGATCAAGTCGGGCGCGCATGTGGTCTTTCCCACGCCCGCCGGCTATCGCGGCGAGGGCGTGTTCGATAATTTCTGGAAACTGTGCGAACGCTGGAAGATCAGTTTCGTCATTACCGTGCCCACGGCTGTCGCCGCGCTGATGCAGCGTGCCGTGGACGCCGATATCTCGACCGTCAAGAACGCGTTCTCCGGCTCCGCGCCGATGCCGATGGAGTTGTTCAAGCGGTTCGAATCGGCCACCGGTATGGCCGTGATCGAGGGCTACGGCCTGACCGAGGCGACCTGCCTTGTGTCCTGCAACCCACCCACCGGAGAAAAGAAGGTGGGATCGGTGGGCGTGCCGTTTCCGCATTGCGATGTGCGCATCTATCACGAGGACGGCACGGAATGCGCCACCGACGAGGTGGGCGAGATCTGCATCTCGAACCCGGGCGTTTTCGCCGGCAACACCTATACCGAGGCGGCCAAGAACACCGAGTTGTTCCACCACACCGATTACCTGCGCACCGGTGACCTGGGCCGGATCGATGCGGATGGATACCTGTGGATCACCGGCCGCGCCAAGGACCTGATCATTCGTGGCGGTCACAATATCGACCCCGCCGAGATCGAAGAAGCGCTGATGGCACATTCGGATGTCGCCATGGCCGGGGCCATCGGTCAGCCCGACGCGCATTCCGGCGAAATCCCTTGCGCCTATGTGGAACTTGTCGAGGGCGGCAGCGCCACCGGCGACGACCTGCTGGAGCATTGCAAGGTCCACGTCCAT
>JANSYB010000231.1 GCA_024742655.1 Paracoccaceae bacterium
CAAACGGAGGGGCAGGATGCAAATACTTGAAAACACATGGCGCGGCGCGGGCCTGGATCATGCGGATCTGGCCGAGATTCCCGCACCCAGCATCGATGCCGGTGCGCCCGAGCGTCTTTTGGCGCGTTGCCCGGCGGCGGCTGAAACACCATTGACCCCTCTGGCCGGGTTCGGCGCCCGGGTCTGGGCCAAGGATGAGCGCGAACGCATGGGGCTGGGCAGCTTCAAGGCGCTTGGCGCGGCTTATGTGATCGCCCACGAGGCCGCCGCGACCGGGGCTGAGGATATGGCCAGGGCATTGGCGGGGCGGACCTATGTGACCGCCAGTGCGGGCAATCACGGCATGTCGGTGGCGGCCGGCGCGCGGATCTTCGGCGCCGAGGCCGTGATCTACCTGGCCGAGACGGTGCCGGAGGGCTTTGCCGAGCGGTTGCGGGCCAAGGGCGCTCAGGTGGTGCGCGCGGGCGCGGAGTACGAGGCCAGCATGGCTGCGGCGGCCAGGGCGGCGGATGACAATGGCTGGACGCTTTTGTCGGACAGTTCCTGGCCCGGGTATACCGACCTGCCGCACCGTTTGATGGAGGGGTATCTGGCCATGGCCGCCGAGGCCGCCCGCCAGATGCCAGAGGCACCGACGCATATCCTGTTGCAGGCCGGGGTCGGCGGGCTGGCCGGTGCGTGCGCCGCCTATTTCCGGCAGGTCTGGGGGGACGCGCCGCAAATCCTCGTGGTCGAACCCGACGCAGCGCCCGCGCTGCAGGCCAGCATCAAGGCGGGACAGGCGGTTGCGACGACGGGGCCGGTGTCGTGCATGGGGCGGCTGGATTGCAAGGAGCCGTCGCTGATCGCGCTGAAGGGGCTGGCACGCGATGCCGATGCTTTTGTCACCATCACCGAGGACGAGGCAAAGGACGTGCTGCCCATGCTGGCCGAACAGGGCATGGCGACGACCGAATCCGGCGCGGCGGGGCTTGCGGCCCTGCGCCTGATGGACCTGCCCGAGGATGCCCGTGTCCTGTGCATCGTCAGCGAGATGGCCGAGGCATGAACCGCGGTTTCGCGCAGGCGGAATACCGGGCGCGCGTCGCGCGGGCACAGGCGCGGATGCAGGATGCGGGCCTTGGCGCGCTTTTGCTGACGACAGAGGCGGATGTGCGGTACTTCACCGGGTTCCTGACGCGGTTCTGGGAAAGCCCGAGCCGGCCGTGGTTTCTCGTGCTGCCCGTGCAGGGTGACCCGGTGGCCGTGATTCCGTCCATCGGCGCGGCGCTCATGGCGAAAACCTGGATCGCGGATATCCGGACATGGTCGGCCCCGAACCCTGCCGATGACGGTGTCAGCCTGCTGGCCGACACGCTGCGCAAGGTGGGCGGGCCGGTGGGCGTTCCGTCCGGCTATGAAACCCATCTGCGGATGCCGCTGGCCGATTTCGAACGGGTCAGGACGGCGGGCGGGCTGGTGTTTGCGGATGACGGGGGCATTGTCGCGGGGTTGCGGGCAATCAAGTCGGAGGCCGAGATCAGCAAGATCGCGGACACCTGCACCATCGCCGGGCGCGCCTTTGCGCGTATGGCCGAGATCGCGGGCGAGGGCGTGCCCTTGTCTCAGGTGTTTCGCGATTTTCAACGCCTGCTGCTGGAGGAAGGGGCGGACTGGGTGCCCTATATCGCCGGCGGGGCGGGGCCAGACGGATATGGCGACGTGATATCTCCGGCATCGGATGCGCCGCTGCGGGCGGGCGACGTGATGATGCTGGACACCGGCGCGGTGCGTGACGGGTATTTCTGCGACTATGACCGGAATTTTGCCATCGGGCGTGCCTCGGCATCTGCGCAGGACGGGTATGCCCGTCTGATCGAAGCGACACAGGCTGCGTTCGAGATGGCGCGGCCGGGCGTGCGGGCCTGCGACCTGTGGCGCGTCATGGCCGATATCGTCGGCGCAGGAGAAGAGGCCGGACGGCTGGGTCATGCGCTTGGCATGCAATTGACCGAAGGGCTGTCGCTGACCCCGCACGACAAGACCGAACTGTGCGCCGGTATGGTCCTGACATTGGAGCCGGGGGTCGAAATCCGGCCCGGAACGATCATGGTGCACGAGGAAAACATCGCGATCACCGAGGGCGTGGCGCGACGGTTGTCGCCCTTTGCCGGCCCGGGCCTGCCGGTTATCTGAGCGCGCAGGCCAAGAGCGGCAGATCACGCCCCGGCACAGAGGCGGAGGGGCGCACCCCGATGCGCCGCGCACCCATGCGACGGTAAAACCCCTCGGCCTGTGGATCGGACTGGATCAAAAGGCGCCGCGCGCCCGCGTGGCGGGCAGCGTCACGGCACCAAAGCATCAACCTGCGACCCAGGCCGCGCCCCATCAGGGCCGGCTCGATGAACAGAAGGTCGATCTCGGCCTCGTCCTTTTGCAGGGCAATCGCCGCGACACCGGCTCTCGCCTCACCGAGAACGGCAACGATCATCGGGTTGTCCAGATGCGCCTCCGTCAGGGTGAGTTCCGCGCGGCAGGCCTCGAGAAAGGTCGCGTCATAGCCCCAATGCGCCTTGGACCGCAGGCACAGCGCCGAAAGTTCGGGCAGTTCTGAAAGGCGGGGCGGGCGCAGCGTTATCGACATGCCGAAAGACTATGCGCAATGCGCAAAAATTGTCATCAGAACAAAAAAAGGCCGAGCATAAAGCTCGGCCGAAGTCCAACAGGGAGGTATGATGATGGTGCGTTGCCACAACCATCGTCATACAAGGCAATTAGGGTCTGTTTTTTGATCAATCAAGAAAAAAAATGCTGCGCTTGCAGCATGTCCGATATGTGTTGCGCGCATGGCTCACCTTGCGGCGGGCCGCCCCGTCACTCAGATGCTTGTTCTTTAATCGTTTTTCGGTAAATCACGATCTCTTCCTGCACGAAATCGCGGAACGCGGAAATACGCTTGGAGTGGCGCAATTCCTCCGGGTAGGCGAGGAAAACCGGCACCTCGACCGAATGCACGTCCGGCAGGATCCGTATCAGGTCGGGAAAGTCCCGGCTGAGATAGTCGGGCAGAACCCCGATTCCGATATTGTGCAGAACGCCCTGCAAGACGCCGAAATAGTTGTTTACCGTCAACAGGGATGGAATGTCGTAGGTCATCAATTCGCTTACGAGCGTGGCCCCGGCCCCCACCTGCGCCGAACGCGGGTTCTGGCAGAGCAGGCGGTGATTCTTCAGATCATCCGTCGTTTCGGGCAACCCGTGCTGGCGGATATACTCGGGAGAGGCGAACAGGCACATATGCACGCTCATCAGGCGTTTGCGGATCAGGTCGGCCTGGCTGGGTTCCTTCATGCGGATGGCGACGTCGGCCTCGCGCATGGGCAGGTCGAGCACGCGTTCCTCGAGCATCAGATCGATATTCAGATCGGGGTATTTCTCGAACAGCTTGGGCAGGCGGGGCGCCAGCCAAAGCGTGCCGAAACCGATCGTGGTGGTGACGCGCAATTCGCCAAAGACTTCCTCTTCGCTGTCGCGGATCCGCGCGGTGGCCGTATCGAGGCGTTTCATCATCGCGCGGGTGGCGTCGAACAGAAGCTCTCCCTGTTCGGTGAGAATCAGGCCCCGGGCATGGCGGTGAAAAAGGATCGTATTGAGCGATTCCTCGAGTGCGCGCACCTGCCGGGACACCGCAGATTGCGACAAATGCAGTTGATCGCCGGCATGTGTGAGACTGCCGGCGTCGGCCACGGCGTGAAAGATTCTGAGCTTGTCCCAATCCATTCGTATAACTTTCGATTCAACACTGACGCTTTTGTGAAATAGCAGAGAAAATCGCCATCTTCACAGCCTTGGCGAGAAAGTTTTCTGAAATAGTGCTTCATAGGTCACGAATTATGACCTATTATTGATCTATATTCAGGCATGAACGCAGCAGGCGGGAGGCGTCGCATGGGAAAGCAGCAGATTTCCTTGAATGACCGGCTGGATCTCGAGAAATCTCCGGTTCTTCTGAACGGGACGCAGGCGCTTGTGCGGCTGATGCTGACGCAGGCCGCGCGGGATCGGACGGCGGGGCTGAACACGGCCGGATATGTCACCGGCTATCGCGGCTCTCCGCTCGGGGCGGTGGACATGCAGATGGGGCGGGCGGAAAAGGTGCTGGCCCAAGCCAATGTCCGTTTCGAGCCGGGCCTGAACGAGGATCTGGCCGCCACGGCCCTTTGGGGCACGCAACAGGCGGAACTGCGCGGCGAGGGGCGGTATGACGGTGTGTTCGGGCTCTGGTACGGCAAGGGCCCGGGCGTGGACCGGTCCGGCGACGTGATGCGCCACGCCAATATGGCCGGCACATCCCCCCATGGCGGCGTGGTCATGGCCATGGGCGATGACCACACCGGGGAAAGCTCGACCGTCTGCCACCAGTCGGACTGGGCGCTGGTGGATGCCTATATGCCTGTTCTGTCGCCGGCCGGTGTGCAGGAGATTATGGATTACGGGCTATACGGGTTTGCGCTGTCGCGGTTCGCGGGTGTCTGGTGCGGCCTGAAAACCATGAAGGATACGGTCGAGGTGACCAGCATCGTGGATGGCAGCATCGACAGGATGTCCTTTGTTACCCCGCAGTTCGACATGCCCGAGGGCGGGCTGAACATCCGGCTGCAGGATCACTGGATCGCGCAGGAAGCGCGCATGATTGACCACAAGAGGTTCGCGGCCGAAGCCTTTGCGCACGCAAACAAAATAGACAAGCGTGTGTGGGGAAAACCGGGCGCGAAGATCGGGTTCGTCGCCGCCGGCAAGAACTGGCTGGACCTGGTGCATGCCCTGGACCTTCTGGGCATCGACGCGGCCGAGGCGGAGCGGTTGGGCCTGACCACCTACAAGGTCGGGCAGACCTTTCCGATGGACATGAGAAGCTTTCACGACTGGGCCGAGGGGCTGGACCTGATCGTGGTGGTTGAGGAAAAACGCAAGCTGATCGAGATCCAGATCAAGGAGGCGATTTTCGACGACCGGCGCGGTCGGCGTGTCTATGGCTGGTACAAGGGCGGGGCGGGAAGCCTGCACCAGGAGGAATTGTTCCCGACGCGCATGGCGCTGGATCCG
>JANSYB010000382.1 GCA_024742655.1 Paracoccaceae bacterium
AAGAAAATCCGCGCAGCACTTGATGACAACCCGAACGTGACATTTGCACGCAAACGCATCAAATGCGGCTGGGGCGAATGGTCCTTGGTGCAGGCCTCCCTCTATGCGGTCGAAGCGGCAGTGGATGCCTTTCCGAGGGCCACGCATTTCTACATGCTTTCGGGCGATTGCGCGGCGATCAAATCCGCCCGTTACGCGCACGACTTTCTTGATGCGAATGACGTGGATTATATCGAGAGCTTCGATTATTTCGAAAGCGACTGGATCAAGACCGGGATGAAGGAAGAGCGGCTGATCTATCGCCATTTCTTCAACGAGCGATCACAGAAGCGGCGGTTCTACGCGGCCTATGAGCTTCAGAAAAGGTTACGCCTGACCCGGCAGATTCCCCATGATCTTCAGATCCAGATCGGAAGTCAGTGGTGGTGCCTGCGCCGCCGGACGATCGAATGGATCCTCGATTTCACGCGCAAGCGACGCGATGTCATGCGGTTCTTTCGGACAACATGGATCCCGGATGAGACGTTTTTCCAGACACTGACGCGCCATCTCGTGCCTGAAAACGAGATCAGCACGCGCACACTGACCTTTCTTATGTTCACCGATTACGGGATGCCGGTGACGTTCTACAACGATCACTATGACCTTCTGCTCAGCCAGGATGCCTTGTTCGCGCGCAAGATCAGCCCGGAGGCCGGGCAACTCAAGGAACGGCTTGGTGCGCTTTATTCCGATGACGAGGCGCGTTTCCAGATCTCGGACGAGGGGCGCAGCCTGTTCAAGTTCCTGACGGGCCGTGGTCGGATCGGACGGCGGTTCGCGCTGCGTTTCTGGGAAACGGAAAGCACGCTTGGCCGTGAGCGCGAATTGATGATCGTGATGTGCAAGAAATGGCACGTCGCCAAACGGCTGCTCGACAAGATCCGGCAGGTGACCAATATCCCGGCCATCGAATACCTGTTCAACGAAGAGGATACGGCCCTGCCTGATCTGGGTGGCATTCAGGCGACGCTGGAAAAACGCACGCGTCATCGCAGGGCCTTGATGCGCATGCTGTTCGACTATTACGAAACGGATCGCCTGATCGTCTGCATGGACCCCGGAAGCATCGATCTGTTGCACGATTTCTTCGGGGACCGGTCGGTGACAAAGCTGCTTGAGGTGCAATGTGAATTCACCGACGCGTACCTGATCGGACATGCCAAGCGGGTCGGGCTGGCCGGTGAACAGACGCCCAGGGAAACACTCGAACGGTTGCTGCCCACGATCCGTGGCGACATCAATTTCGAGTCCGACCGCATTCGGGATTCCGAATTCGAGAACCACATGATCATGCGTCAGTCGAACCAGCCCGAGGACAATGCCGCGCTGTTGGAGCGTTTCCTTGATATCCCGCATGACAAGGCGCTAGAGATCACCCGGACAGATCACCTTTATGCCGACTGAGGACCAAGATGCCCTACAGCTATGATGACCAGAATATCTTTGCCAAGATTCTGCGTGGCGAAATCCCGAACGAAACGGTTTTGGAGACCGAGCATACCCTTGCTTTCAAGGATATTCAGCCGGGTGCACCGGTTCATGTTCTTGTCATTCCCAAAGGGGCCTATGTGACGTTCGACCACTTCGCGTCCGAGGCCACCGATGCCGAAATCGCGGATTTCACGCGCGCCGCGGCAGAGGTGTGCCGTATGACGGGCGTCTCTCCGGGCGAGGGGGGGAACGGTTTTCGCGTGATTTCGAACGCGGGGCCGGACGGCGTTCAGGAAGTGCCGCATTACCATCTTCATATTCTTGGCGGCAAGGTGCTGGGCCGGATGTTGCCCAACCTGAAGGACTGAAACACGGCCTTACCGGTCGGTTCCATCCTTCAGTCGCACGGGCTGACCGTGCGGTGTGTCAAGATAGGCGTGCCGCCATGCCTCGACCCTGCTTTCAAGATCCCGTGGCGTTATGTTTGCCTCGGCCGAGACGCGTTCCAGCGCGGCCAATACCGCGCTGAAATACGTGTCTTCGGTGTCGGGCTTGCCGTCGCGGGTGGCCCTGGTCAGTTCCGCCCCAAGGGTTTGCGCCCAATCGGCTGGCGTGACGTGTCCTGCGTCCACCAACAGTTGCGCAAGGCCAAGGACCTGCGCGTGCCATGGTTCCGCAAAGGTCCTGGGCATGTCAGGCAGGCTCAAGATAGGGCTCCCACAGGTCGATCATGACGCTGTCGTTCTCCGGGGCGTCCGGCCCCCACAGCGTTCGTGCCGCGAACCGCACTGTGTAAAGCGGGCTGGCCACCTCGTTGCCCTTCCAGACTTCGTCCGGCAAAAGGTGCGCCCCGTGCGCGGTCACCACCTCGCCCACGCAGTCGCGGGCATAGCCGGGAAGGCGGGTGTGCCCCGCATGTCCGTGACGAACCGTGCGTACGTAGTCGCCCACGGCAAACCGCGGCGGGGTGGATTGCTCGCGGGAATAGTCGATGCACCGCCGACGGTCGGTTTCCATAACATCCTGCAAGCTGCGCCGTTTCGGTTCGCCTTGGGCGGTCTCGCCGGTTGTTCCCACCAGAACCTGATCAGGCGTGAAAACACCGGAATTGACGAAGCCTGACAGCATCACCATGCACCATTTCTCGAAATAGGGGATGCTCAGATAGGCCTGAGGTGGCAACAGTTCGACCATGTGGCGGAACCAGTCGATGCTCCAGTCCTCGGCGCCGACACTTTCGGACAGCGCGTAGACCCGCGCCTCCCATTCCTCTGCGAAGGGGGGATCGTCCCGTGAGACGACCACCGGGCCAAAACCTTCGCGCCCGCCGAGGTCATGTATTCCGTCCATCAGCGCACTCCCGGCCCAAGGTCGCGATCGGTGCCGATCATCGCGTTGCGCGTCACCAGCCCGGCCAGTTGGTCCTCGGTCCATCCTTCGGTCCCTTCGGGTCGCTGCGGCACGACGAGGTATCGCAACTCCGCGGTGCTGTCCCAGACCCGCAGCTCGACATCCTCGGGCAGGGTGATGCCGAACTCGGCCAGAACCATGCGCGGCTCACGCACGGCGCGGGCGCGATAGGCGGCGGATTTGTACCAGGGCGGCGACATGCCCAAAAGGCTGAACGGATAGCACGAACACAGGGTGCAGACGACAAGGTTGTGCAGACTTTCCGTGTTCTCGACCGCCTTGAGATGGGCCGTTGCATTGCCCTCGAACCCGAATTCGGTGATGGCGTCCGTCGCGTTGTCCATCAGCCTTGCGTGAAAGTCCGGATCGACCCAGGCGCGGGCGATCACCTGTGCTCCGCGCTTGGGTCCGATATGCTCCGAATAGAGCTCGATCCACGCATCGAGCGTTTCCGGCGCGACCAGCCCGCGCTCCACGACCAGGCTTTCCAGGGCTTTTACGCGAAGCGCCGGTTCGGGGGGCAGATGGCTGTGAAGGTGACGGTGAATGTCTGCAAGTGCAGCGCCGTCATGTTCAATATCATGGGGCATCGCGGTCTCCCTGTCGCAGGTATCAGACTGGCAGCTTCTGCCGAACCGGTCAATTGCCGCTGCCACTAGCCGCCGATTCCGGTATGGATGCGATAGCCGGGCGCATAGACCAGACGCACGGTCGTGATCGCGCGTGCATGATCCCATGTGGTGCGATCTATCACAAATACTGGCGCGCCG
>JANSYB010000703.1 GCA_024742655.1 Paracoccaceae bacterium
AAGCTCCATTGCTGATGCCGATCGAATTTTCGTGCTCGAGTCGGGGCAATTGGTTGAACAGGGCACGCATGGCGATCTGCTGGCGCAGGACGGCCTTTATGCCCGCCTCTACACGTCCCAGAAGAAGGGCTATGCCAATCGGTGACGGACAGCGGATGTGCGGCCCGGTCAGAAGAAACTGCTGAACGGGATATATCGCACGGGATCGCCGGGCTTGATCGTGATGGCGCCATCGGGCAGTTCGACAAGCCCCTCGGCCCAGCTTAGCCCGCTGATGCGGCCGGACCCTTCGGATTTGAAGACTTCGGCCCGACCGTCACGTAGTCGCGCGCGCAGGTATTCACGGCGCCCCGGCTTCTTGACCTTCGAAAAGGCGGCGGGAAGGGTGAAACCCTGCGCGTCTTTCCAGCCCTCTGCGGCCAGAACGCGCATCGCCGGTCGGGCGAAGATCAACGTGCAGACCATCGCCGCCACCGGGTTGCCGGGCAAGCCGAAGACCGGCGTGCCCTGCCACAGCCCGAGTGCCAGAGGCCGGCCCGGCTTGACCGCAACGCGCCATTTGGCCATGGCACCAGCCTCGTTCAGAAGGGCCGACACGTGGTCTTCGTCTCCTGAAGATGCGCCCCCCGATGTCAGGATCACATCCGCCCGCGACGCGGCATTGTCGAGCGCTGCGCCAAGGGCTGCGCGATCGTCGGCGATGCGGCCAATATCCACCGCCTCGTATCCGAACCTCTCTGCCAGGCCCAAAAGCATGGGACGATTGGCGTCAAAGATCTGGCCCGGCCCGGCGGGCTCCCCGGCTTCGACCAGCTCGTCGCCCGTCGAAATCACGGCCACGCGCAGGCGGGCACGCACGCTGAGAGAGCGCAGGCCGACTGCCGCCGCCAGGGCCAGATCGGCCGGGGTCAGGACGCGACCGGCCTGCAGAACGGTCTGTCCGGCCTCCACGTCCTCGCCCGCGCGTCGCGTATTGGCACCGGGCTTGACCCCGGTACGAAAGGCGATCTGCCCATCACCCACCGTGACATCCTCTTGCAGGATCACGGTGTCGACGCCTTCGGGCAGGGCGGCGCCGGTCAGTATCCGGATCGCGTGCCCCATGGGAACCTTGCCGCGGAATGGAGCGCCCGCGGCGGCGCGCCCCTCGACCAGTGGCAGGATCTGGTCGCCCTCGCCAAGACAGGCATGGGCAAAGCCATAGCCATCGACGGCGGTATTGGGCTGGGGCGGGTTTGCGCGATCTGC
Organism: Paracoccaceae bacterium; assembly: GCA_024742655.1. GTDB lineage: Bacteria > Pseudomonadota > Alphaproteobacteria > Rhodobacterales > Rhodobacteraceae > Roseovarius. The sequence goes on from JANSYB010000703.1 coordinate 1,249, forward strand.
CACGGTATCGCATGCCAGAACCCGCCCGAGAGCGGCGGACAGATCGCATCGTTCAGTTCCGACCACCGGGTGCAGCCGCTGGCGCAGCATGGCCAGCGCATCATCCACCGGCGTCCAGTCCACCCCGGCCGGCAACGCGAAGCAATCGTCGCGCAGGGGCGGGGGGCGGAGTTCTTCGGTCGCGCGTTCCAGCTTGTCCTCGTGGCCAAGACCCATGATCCATCCTTCCTCGGGGGCGGTCACCTCCAACATGGCGCGCAGATCGGGTGCGGGCAAGCGTGCGACGGCGCGTGCGAGCAACCGTACCTGATGCGCATCGCGGATTCCGCCGCACGCCTCGGCCCGTTTGACGGCCCGATTGATCAGGCCGGGCCAGATCTCGACACATGCAACCGGGGTATCGAGCCGTTCGAATGGCCAGATCGCGATGTG
>JANSYB010000008.1 GCA_024742655.1 Paracoccaceae bacterium
ATGCCAGAGCAAGGCACCTGCTGCCAAGTGCCACAAAGGGCTCGAACGGGCCCGTATGAAGGCGCACCGCAACGTAGCATGCTGCGGCTGCGGCAAATATCACGATTGTTTCCCAGAACGGAAAATTGCGGACGAGCGAAGACATCCACGCTGCAAGCGTCGCTGTCAGAACCGCCCGCAAGGCCTCCAGCGTGACAAGTGTGGCCGCGGCCCCGTAGGCGCCATGGGTTGAAACCGACCATTGGTAGCCAGGGATCGCGAGGACCAGGATGGTCAGGCTGACCGCTGAAATCCAGATGGTTTTCTCGGCCGCGAAAATCCCGATCTCGAAGTTCCACTTGAGCATGTAGAAAAACAGCCCGGCCAGTGTGAATGGCACGAAATCCGCGGCGCGGGCGTATTCGTCCCGCCCGATAAGCCAGATGACCTCGGGGCTGATCAGCGACAGCGTGAGACACGCCAGAAGAAACACCATGAGAAACAGCAACAGCGCATTGCGGAAAACAGGCAGGTCGGCCTCGTTGCCATCGCCGGTTTCGACCTCAAGCCGGCGCACGGTCCAGATCTGGGCAAACGGCGCGGCGATCGCGATGCGGATCAGGTGCGCAAGTCGCGCCGCGAGGGCGTAGATGCCCACCGCCGCCGGGCCGACCAGCGCCGCGAGATAAAACTTGTCCAGTGCCGAAAAAACGGCATCCAGCATGGCCCCGGGCACGATCGGCAACCCCAATGCCCCCAGCCGGCGCATATCGGCGCGCGTCACGGATAGCGGAAACCGCCGCGCGAACCAGACCAACGCGAACAGGCACAGCACCAGAACCGACGTCAGCGTACCCAGCAGAATTCCCGTGACGCCCCAGTCGAAGATCAGCAGGAACACGCTGTTCAGGACAAGAAACAGCACCGATTTCCCGGTTGAGAACGCCGTGTACCACCACGAAAGCTTGAGCCCGCGAAACACACTGAGGACGATCTCGAACAGGACCGTGAAGACCGCAGTCGCAAATCCCAGCGTGAAAAGTTCGGGTGCGATGCCCGCGTTGGCTACCAATCCAGCCGCCAGTTGCCCCCCGGGCCACGCAAGCGCCAGAACCACCAGCGACGGCAATACGAAGAACATCAGCGAACTGCCGATCACGCGCCCCGTGTCCCGTGGCCCCTCGCAATCGACCAGTAGCCGCACCATTGCCGCCCCGATCCCCATTCCCAGAACAAGGGCGAGGATCTCCATCGAGGCCAGAACAACGCTCAGCCAGCCGAACTCTGCCGGTGTCAGGACATTGAGGTACAGCGGAAGCAGAATGAAACTGGCCGCCCGGTTCAGAACGCTGCCGAGAAAGTAGATACCGCTATGCTTGGCAAGCGAGGAAAGTTCTGACCGGGCCATTAATCAATTCCAAAAAACAATCCCGAAAACGTTTGCATTCCGGTGCCCCTCTTTCAAGGCCATTTTGTATTCCCATGTCCTTGGCTTGGCGATATAAACCGGCCTGTGTTACCAGGCATTTCCAAACCGTGGTGTGCCGTCATAATTGATTTTCGGGTGCCGCCGCACGCGCGTGGTGGCGCAAAAATGATACTGATTTCGAGGCGCGCAAAGCCGGATGCCAAATATTAAAAATATGGCCTTGCAAGGGCTTTATCGGCTGGGCGTGCCGGCGATCCTGCGCCGCTTGCCCGCGCCGGAAAATTCTATGACCGTGCTGGCCTATCACGCTGTGACGGACGATCCGTCCTACGCCTTGCCGGGCATACGGGTGACACCGCGCCTGTTTGCACAACAGATCGCACACCTGGTGCAGCACTACACGGTCGTCGATCTGGCCGATGCGCTGGAGCAGCATGCACAGGGCAGGCCGTTGCCGCCCCGGGCCGTGGCGATCACCTTCGACGACGGGTATCTCGACAATTACACCGACGCGTTCGGCGTGCTGAAGGCGCACCGCGCATGTGCCACCATTTTCACCACGGTGGACCCGGTTCTGGATGGCGGCCGCTTCTGGGTGTCATGGCTTTACGAGGTGTTGCTGTCAGAGCGCCCCGCCCCGGCGCTGATCGACGAGGTGTTCGGTGTCCGCCCCGAGGCGGGGACCGAGGCCGCGTTCAATGCGATTTCCGGTGTTCTCAATTATTGCCCGCGCGCGGAACGCGAGGTGTTGCTGGATCGTTTTGCAGAACGGCTCGATCCTGGGGCGACCCCGCCGCGGATGCTGAATGTTGCGCAGATGCGCGAAATGCAGGCCGGCGGGATCAGGTTCGGGTCGCATACGCTCAGCCACCCCATTCTTGCCAATATCGACCACGAGGAACGGCAACTGGAGTTGCGCCGGTCCCGCGCGCGTCTCATCGAGGCGCTTGATCGCGATGTGCCCCTGATCGCCTATCCGAATGGACGCGCCATCCCCCGCAATTTCGATGCGTCCGTCATGGCGGACTGCAGGGCCGCCGGTTACCGCGCGGCCGTGACATCGAGGCGCGGGCCGGTCACCAGCGGTGCGGATGCGTTCGCCATTCCGCGCATGGGGGTCAGTCAGATGGGCGGTATCGCGCGTTTTGCCGTGACGCTGGAGAGGTTTCGCGCGGCGGCGCGACGATCTGGCAAAAACGGAGTGGGCGCATGAAAATCCTCGTTGTGACCAACATGTTTCCGACCCCGGAACGCCCGTCGCACGGCTCTTTTGTCGGCAGCCAGGTCCAGTCGATCCAGGAGGCCGGGCACGAGGTCGACGTCATCCACATTCGCGGAGATATATCCAAGTTCGAGTATCTCAAGGCGTTTGCCAGCGTACGCCGCGCTGTGCGGTCCGGGTCGTATGATGTCATTCATGCTCATTACGGGCTGAGTGCCTTTCCCTGTCTGCCGGTCAGGCGCGTACCCCTTGTCATTTCCTATTGCGGGTCGGATATCTTCGGTCATACCCATGCCGATGGCCGGCCCAAGGCCGGAAGTGCCGCCCTGGCCTGGTGCCAGCGACAGGCGGGGCGGTTTGCCGACAAGGTCATCGTGAAATCCCGTGAGATGGCCACCCGCCTTCCTGCCTGCGTGCAGGCCAGAACCGAAGTCATTCCCAACGGCGTCTCGTTTGACCGTTTTCGCCCCGGAGACAAGGCCGACGCGCGCGATGCGTTGGGCCTGTCGCCGGATGTGTTCTATGTTTTGTTTCCCTATGCGCCAGACCGGCCGCGCAAGAACTTCGCCCTGCTGGAGACCGCGATCGAAACCCTGCGCGGCGAGGGATGCTGGATTGAGGCGCTCGTCATGCATGAACGCCCACCCGAGGAACTGGCCGCGGCGATGCGGGCGGCTGACGGGATGGCCTTGACCTCATTCTGGGAAGGCTCGCCAAACGCGATCAAGGAGGCGATGGCCAGCAACCTGCCTCTGGTGGCCGTGGATGTAGGCGACGTGCGCTGGCTGGTCGGGAAGGCCGAGGGATGCTTTGTCACGTCGCTTGAGCAAGAGGGCTTTACGCGGGGATTGCGCGATTTGCATGCCTTTGGCGGACGGCCCAGCACCGGTCGCGCCGAGATCGATCATCTGCGATTGGAAAAGGTCGCGGACCGGGTCGTCGGCCTCTACGCCAGTGCGCAGAAATAGGCACCACAGAGGCGCGCAGGACACGCATGACCAAGGCGTCGGGAACAACGGTGCGAACACAGTTGATTATCCCCGCGCACTGTGCCAACACCTTTGGGATAATTCTGCTTGATCGCTGCCGTATTTGGAGTTCTGTATTGTCAACAAGCGCATTCTTTGCCCGTTTCTGGCGCATGATTGCACTCGTTTCGTGCGGTCTGTTTCTTGCGGCATGTGACAGCGAGTTGCCAGAGTTCCAAAGTGCGCCACTGCCAGACCTGACCCCAAATCTGGTGACCGAGCCCGGGGCCATTCGTGTCGGCGACAGGATCGAAGTGTCCTATTACGAAAACAGGCAGATTTCGCGCGGTCCGTACCGGATCGGGCCGGGGGACGTGTTGTCGTTCAACCTGGTGGGCGAGCCCGATACGCAGGCGAATTCCATTCTTGTACAACAGGATGGGTTCGCGTCGTTCCCGGTTGTTGGGCAGACACGGGTCGTTGGCAAGACGATGCAGCAACTTACCGATGAACTTGAGCAGAAGTTCATTAATGAACTCTATTCCAATCCGCTGCTCAACATGACGCTTGTCTCGACCTACTCGGTTTCCGATTCGGATCTTGCGGCCTTGTCGGGCGGTGGCGGGTCCAGGGTCTTCGCGGCAGCCGTGCCGGAGGATGGCCGGATCTCCCTGCCGATGCTTGGCAGCTTCAACGCGCTGACCAGCGCGGCCTCCCTTGAAAAGGCGATCCAGTCGAAACTTTCGGCCAGGTTCGGCGGTCTTTACGGGGCGGCCGTGAACATCGTGAACCGCGCACCGCGCGTGATGTTCGTCACCGGGGCCGTCAATGAACCGGGCGAGGTGATCATTTCCGGCCCAATGACCCCGGTCCATGCGATTGCAAGCGCCGGAGGTTTCGTCGACGGTGCCGAACCGCGCAGCGTCGCCGTCATTCGGTATGATGCCAAGGGAACCCCCAAAAGCTGGATCGTGGACCTCAAGCAGGTCCTGATCAGCGGGGGGCGGTCGAAAACGCCGCTGCTTTTGCAGTCGCGCGATATCCTTTATGTGCCGCGCAAGAACGTGGTGTTGACCAACGCCATTATTCAACAATACATTCTTAATAACCTGCCATTCGGCATCGGCCTGGGATATGATTTGAACCAGTAGTCGACTTTTTGAATTTTGAAAAAACAGTTAGGGCAGCCGTAAAATGGTTTCTTCACGACACTGGGCGACGATCAACGACGTCCGCATCCGGATCATGTCCGAGATGCACGTGCAGGAACCGGAGGGTGCATTTCTGGTTGGCTTCGTTGGTGCGACGCGGCGCGCCGGGACCAGCACCGTGGCGGTCGGGGTCGCCCGTGCCTTTCACGAGGCTTCGACCGTGGAACGCAGCACGCTGCTGATCGGCCTTTCTCTTCAGGGTAAACCTGCCGCCTCTATCGCCAAGGCGACGCCGTTGTCCCTGTCCGGCTCCAAGGCGCCTGAGGACACGGCGAAAGACGCTACCGACAAGAACGCCAAGCCGAAGAAGGACGAAAAACCCGACCCGCTCTCTGGCAGGGTGCAGCGGGCAAAGAACGGGTTTGACGTGATTTCGGTCGAGAATGCGGCCGATCTTCGCAAGCTGTTCGAAGACGACGCGCGCTTCTGGGATGCGGTTGCGGATCGCTACGAGATTGTCTGCATCGACGCGGGACTTGCCGGTTCCGAGGCCCATGTACTGATGGCGCAGAAACTGAACCTGTCGCTTCTGGTGGTTGACGGCAAACGCATCACGCGACGTGAACTCGCACGTTTGCGCGAACGGATGGAAGGTGCTCATATCATGCCTGACGGTGTCATTCTCAATCGGAAGAAAGATTACCTGCCACGCATCTTCCGCGCGGCGGTGGAGTAGACAGAACAGCCATGTCCGTTGTTGAAATTCTCCATTTTATCTTCAAGCGCAAGTACGCGATTTTCGTAACCTTCACCTTCGTGGTGTTGGTCACGATCACCATGCTTTACCTTATCGCGCCGGTCTACGGGGCGCGTGCGTCCGTGTTGGTGGAGCGCAACCGCGCGCCCAACATGCGCACCGAAATCCAGCCCGGTCTCGAGATGATCGAAGTGATCAATACCGAGGCGCATCTCGTGGTGGCAGAATCCGTACTGACCCTGGCCGTCGACAGGGTAAAGCCATATGAGCGCACGACTCCGATGTCGCCAATGCGTCAGCGGGTCGAGAATTTCAGGCTCAGACTGGGTGAACTGGGGCTGATGACATACCTCTCGCCGCGCGAAAGATGGCTGCGCCGGTTGTCACGCACGGTCGAGGCCGAGCCTGTCCCCAATTCGAATGTTATCGAGGTTCTTTACTTCGACGAAGAGCCCGAACGCGGGGCGCGGATCGTCAACGCGATCGTGGATGCCTACCTTGATACCAGGAGCGAAATCTACCGCTCGGCCGGAGAGGTGCAGATCTATCGCGCACAGATCGAGGAAGTGACTGCCCGCCTGTCGGAACGGCGCGCGGAGCTTGATCGCTTGCGCGCCACCCTGGAGACCAACGGGACAGAGCCCGGCAACCGTTCAATCGACCTGAAATCCCAAACCCTGAATCAGGAATTGGCAGCCCAACGGCGTGAGCTGGATGAACTTCGGGACCGTTTTCAGCCAGAGCACCCGCGCGTGGTCACAGCATCGGAGCGGCTCGCGGCCCTGCAAGCCGAGCTGGAAGCTGTGCTGGATCAGATGGAAGAAGAGACCAAGCTGACGGCCAGAACGGACCAGCTCGACATGCTGATCGAGGCGGATGCCTCGACGTTCAACCGGCTCAAGACGCGGCTGGACGATGCCGAACTTGCCGAGTTTGCAGACGAACAATTGCGTAACGTGCGCCGCGTCGATATTGCCGAGCCCCCGAACAAGCCACGCTTCGAGCGGCTCTTTCTGATTATACTTTCGATTCCGCTTGGCCTCTTTCTTGGCTTCGCCCTGGCCTTCATTCGTGAATATTTCGACGACTCGGTCGAGAAACTCGAAGAGGCCGAAGATGCGCTCAAACTCCCGGGTTATGGGACGATAGGACGGTTTGGGCGGTTTCGTTCGATTTTGAGGTAATGAGTTATGGCAGAGCAGACAAACCCCGCCAAACCCTGTCGGATCACGCTGATCATGCCGGTTCGCAACGAGGCCGACAGCGTCGAGGAAACGCTTGGGTCGCTTGTCGAGGGAACCCGGCTGCCCGAGGAGATCATAATTGCCGATGGCCGTTCCAGTGACGGGACGGTCGAAAAAATCAAGGCGTTTTCCGCGCGCCACCCTGACGTCGTCATCAAGGTCGTCGACAACGAGAAACTGTGGGCCGGCAGCGCGCGCAACCGCGCCGTCGAAAACAGCACCGGCGACATAATCCTGATGGCGGATTTCGGAAACCGGTTTCGCCCGAACTGGGTCGAGGCGATGGCCCGGCCGTTCCTGAACGATCCGGACACAGATGTCGTGTGTGGCCTGTTTCAGCCAAAGGTCGAAACCGATTTCCACCATTGCGTGGCGGTCATCCACATGCTCGAGGAATATATGCTGCCCACCATCCCGCCGGAAGAACTGGAAGGTCTTTTGCCCGAGGTCGTCGTGCCGGTCGGCATGGCCACGGGCATTACCCGGACAGCGTGGGACGAGGTGGATGGCTTTCCCGAATGGCTGTTCAAGGGACAGGACAAGTGTTTCGGGCGCAAGGCATGGGCGCTTGGCCTGAAAATCGTGGTGGCCTGGGATGCCTTGGTCGATCACCACGTGCGCTCCTCACTTGGTGAGCTGTTCATGCACCAGTTCCGCTATGGGCGCGGGTTCGGGCAGCAGCGTCTCATCAGCAACATGACCGCCAAGCATATGATGATTTATGGCCTCATGCTGTTGCTTTTCGTGGCCGGGTTCTCGTGGCCCCCGTTCTGGGCCGGCGCAGGTCTGCTGCTTGTGGCGCATCTTTGGCACTTTGGCCTGCGGCGCCAGTTCAAACAGACGATCCATCCCTGGAAATGGAAATATCTCTACATGATCCCGCTGGTCGTGCTGGCACGCGATACCGGCTACATGCTGGGTCATATCGTGGGCTGGGCGCAATGGTATACGCGCCCGGAACTGCGCCAGCGATACCACGAATATCTCAAGGGGGTCGATCCGGCCCGTCTCCGTATCGTATCGAAATAGGATGACCGTCTTGACCGCTCCGTCTCCTCTCAGAACGCAGTTTTTCGACCCGTTGACGGACGAGGGGGAGAGCAAGCTGAAGGCGTTCGCGGCGGCGCTGTGCGGGGGGCAGGTTCCGCCCGATATCGATCTGCTTATGGATCCCGGGTTCTTCCTGGCCGCCCGGGCCCTCATCGAACGAAAGGACCGGCGTGTTCAGTATGCGCTGATGTCGGATGCGGCGGGTCCCGTGGCCATGTTGCCGATCGAAATCGGATCCGAACGCAACCTGCCCGGCGTCTATGTCAGCCTGTTCAGGCATCCTGCGCGTTTGACGGGGGTCGGGGTCATTTGTGCGGATGAGCGGCTCGAGGATGCGCTTGCGGCACTTTTCGAGGCGGTTCAGGCCAATTGGCCGGACGTCGTCGGGGTGTCCCTGACCGATCTTGATACCGCCTCGCCATTATATCGGGCAATCTGCAAGGTACAGTCCAAAGGGCCACGGCTCGAACGTGAGGCCAGGAGCCTGCTTTACCTCGATTTGCGAGATTACCCGACGATCGATGCCTATTACGACAGCCGTTCGCGCCACTACAAAAAGAACTTTCGCAGCGGCCGGAACCGCCTGAACAAGATGGGGGGCTACACGTTTTCGACGGATGGCCCCAATGGCCCGTGGCAGTTCGACGACATGCGGCGGATCGACGAAAAAACATGGCGCGCGCGCGATAAGGAAGGCGATATCCCAAGGCTGATGCTGGAGATGTGCAAGACGATGTCGGCACTTGCCGCCACACCGTCCGAAAGCCAGCTCTACGCCCTGTCCTTCGAGGGGCAGCCGATCTCGATGTATTACTCGCTGATCCGGTCGAACGTTCAATACGTGTTCAAGAACACCTTCGATCCGGAGTTTTCCAACGTGTCGCCCAGTGTCGTGGCGTTTCACCATGTTGTCGAAACCGCGATCGATGCGGGCGTGGAACGCATGGAACTCATGGCCGGCAATGAATATGCGCGTCCGTGGGCCACGCATGAGCGTGTCCTGAGCAACGATGTGCTATTCTTCCGAACGATCAAGGGGCGCGCGGCCCATCTTGCCGCCACTGGCGCGCGAAAGATGCGCGACATCGTTCGAAAACCGGCAACGGACCCCAACAGGGGATGAAACGGCAGGACAGCGCCCTTCGCCCTGTCAAAGGACTGGTTGGAATCGTTTGCTCAGGTTAAACTTCATTTATTTAATTCGGTGTTTTTCGTGAAAATTTGTGCGGATATTGAGATCAATCAGGATCAGGAAGAACATTTGGCATCCTCCCGTCAGGCACATGATCGACCTTGTCGATGCCGCATGCGCGCCTCGCACGCGTCAGATAGGCCGCGAAGATCGTGTCGCGAAAGCATTCGAAACGGTTCGTGTATCGCGCATGGCAGGACCGGCATCATGACACGGCGCATGATCCCTGTGAGAGCGCAGGCCCGCGCATGATTTCTGCAATGCCCACCCATGTGCCCCTTCGGCTGGCCCCGCGTCAGGCGGTTGCTGCGCTGCCTTTCGATGACCGCCCGCGGCTGCAGACCTATTCCGGGCGGGTGGCCATCCTGCAAGGGCTCAAGGCGCTTGGGCTGGGCCGGGGCAGCGTCGTTCTGGTGCCGGCCTATGCCTGTGGCTCGGAAATCGACGCGGTTCTCAAGGCCGGGTGCGAGGTGGTTTTTTATCCTGTCACGCAGACGCTTGAACCCGATCTCGAGGCCTGTGAACGCGCCGTGCAGGCCAATCCATCGATCAATGCACTGTTCTTCACGCATTATCTTGGTTTTGCACAACCCGTCGGGGCGCTGAGGCAATTCGCCGATGCGCATGATCTGGTCCTGATCGAGGATTGCGCACATGGGTTGTTGTCGTGTGACGAAACGGGCCAACCGCTTGGCCGAACCGGTGACATCGCGATCTTCAGTTACATGAAGACCCTGCCACTGACCGATGGCGGGGCATGCGTGATCAATCGTGACGGGGTGGCTTTCGATCCCGGCGCCCTCAGGCCGCCGAAGATCACCAAGCTGCTCGGCCGGTTTCTCTATCAGATCGAACTGTCTTTGAAGGGCTCGGCCCCGCGCGCGGCGGGTGTTTTCCATGTGGTCGTGCGCGGACCGGTCCGGCTGTTGAAGGCGGTCTTGAAGGGGGGCAGGGGGCAACGGCGTGCCGCGGCGCCCGCCGAACGGGCGGTGCAACAGGCCGCGCCGGACAATTCCGAAGAGATGGAGGTGCTCGCCCTTGATCCCGCGCGCCGTGACTGGGCATTGTCGGTGCTGGCCCGCAGCACGTTGGCGCGTCTCGACCTGGAAACAATGCCGAAAATCCGGCGCCGCAACTACGAACGCCTTTTGCCCCGCATCAAGCAAATCGAAGGGCTGCGGCCCTTGTTCGACAGGTGGCCGCCGGGCGTGTGCCCGATGGCCTTTCCCGTCGTGATCGAGGCTTGTCCGGCGGCCGTGTTTCAGCGGCATCTGGCCGCCGCGGGGCTGAGTACGAAATACTTCTGGTCATATTTCCACGACATCTTTCCGCGGGATGATTTTCCGTTCGAAACCCGGCTGAAAACCAGCGTTCTTGCCCTGCCGATCCATCAGGACCTCAGCGAGGCAGACATGGATGAGGTGGCCGATATCGTTGCTCGCGTGATGGCAGAGCAGCGATCGGCATGACCCGGGTCACGGTCCTGAGCACGGCGCAGGAAATGCGCGATATCGCCGTTGAGTGGGATGACGCACTGAGCGCGCTCGACGTGTCGGAGTGCAGCCTGACGTCGCATTGGATCACATGCTGGTTGACCGCCTTTGACCCGGATGGGCAGGCGATGGTCCTTTGCGTGCGCGATGCCGCTGGCGCGATCGTGGGACAGGCGGCGTTTACGGTGCAACGCGCGCGGGGTTTTTCCGTTCTGCGCAGCCTGTCGAACACATATGCCACGCGCACCACGGTCGCCGGAACACCGGCCGGGCGCGCCGCTATCGCGGAGTGGATCGCCCGCCGCCCCGAGCCGGTGATAAGGCTCGAGAGATGCCCGGCGGATGCCGGCTGTGCGACGTTGCTGCCGCATGCGGTTACGGCACAGCGTTTCGAATTGCCGGTCATTGACACCGATCTGTGCTATGATGCCTACCTCTCGGCCCGGTCTGCCAATTTCCGCAAGTCGCTCAAACGGGCGCGCAAGTCACATGCCGGGCTGGACATCACCTGTGTCCCGGCGCGCCCGGAACATGCAGCCGATATTCTGGCCGTGTCCCGCAAGACCTGGAAATTCGAGGAAGGCACGGCGATCGCCTCCCATCCCGGTGTCAGCGCGTTCTACACCGGCCTCTTGACGGTCGATGCCGCGTCGCACGCGGCCCAACCTTTCGTGACGCTGGTAAGAGATACGCAATCTGGCGATCCCGTGGCCTTTCTGATGGGGTTGATCCATCGGGGGACGATGTTCGCCCTGAAGATGGGATACGACCCCCGGATTCAGGAACGGCACCCGGGGTTCGCCCTTTTGCAGAAATGTGTCGAAACCGCCTGCGCCGCCCCGGATATAAATGCATTGGACCTTGACGCTCTGGGGCCGCACGGGGACTATAAGCGGCGTTGGGCGACGCGAATTGAAACACTGGAAAGCATTGTAGCATTTCAAAAAACACCTTTGGGTTGGCTGGCCAGGCACGCATATGATTTGAACGGCGTGCTCCGGTTTTCGAAAGACGGATTGTCAAAGCGATTTGGGAGGAAAGTATCGTGAATGGTGTCATGGGCCTGATTGGCCCGCTCTCCGAGCACGAACGCACCCATCTCGACCGTCTGGGTGGCATTGACCGCCGTATCGATGGCGATGACCTGCGCGTCGTGGCGACGGATGAGCCGCAGGGCCGGCTGGAAGAGGCCAGCGGCCCGGACTGGCGCTGCGTGTTTTACGGGCATGTTTTCGATATCGAGGACGAGCGGGAGACGACGCCGCAGGACCCTCCTGCAATCCGGCTTGGGCACCTGATCAAGACGCGGGGCCTTGAGGGGCTGGCCAAGACCGATGGACGCTACATCGTCCTGTTCATCGACAAGACCACGGGCAAGACCCTTTTGTCCGCCGACCCGCTCGGGATGATGTCGATCTTTGTGAACAGGTCCGGCGAGACGTTGATGTTCTCGAACGACGTCAATGCCCTGCTCGACCTGCCCGGCATTTCCAAGGAACCGGACCCGGCGGCCATTGCAGAGTTCCTCAGCTGTTCTCGGTATAACCTGCCGGTTTCGCGCAGCTTTTACGCCAGTCTTGAAAAGCTTCCGTCAAACCATGCGCTGACCTATCACAAGGGGCAACGGCGCATTGAACGGTTCTGGACACCCTCCCTGAACCGCGACGAGGTGCTGCGCGATGACGACGCGACCATCGTCGAGACCGCGCGGCAACTGATGCTGGATGCGACCCGGATCCGTATGCCGCAGGACGGGCCTATGGCCGCGGCCCTGTCGGGTGGCTTCGATAGTTCGTCCATCGTGTCGATGATGCGCCATCTCGACGGCGACAGGCAGCGGCCTTTCACGACCGTGTCGTTCAATTTCGGCAGCGACGAGGCGGACGAAGATGACCTTATCGATGCGGTGTCCTCCGCCAACGACACCGAACATCACCGGGTCAATGTGCTCGACACGCCATTCCTGACCGAGGCCGACGAGGCCATCCTGTCGAACGGCGGCCCGCTCATGGAAAGCGGTGTGCTGTTGCTTTGGAAAAAGAAGGCCCGGCTGGCGCAGCTGGGTCATCATACGTCGCTGTCCGGCCTGGGCGGCGACGAGATTTTCATGGGGCGCATGAATTTTCTGGCCGATGAGCTGTGTCAGTTGAAACTGGGCAGCGTCTACAAGGAAATCCGTGCGATCTTTCCGTATGACCGGTCAACCGGAAAACGCACGTCGCTGCGCAAGGTCTTCAATGCCTATATCGCCGGCCCGCTGGAGCCGCACTGGCTCAAGAACCTGCGCCACTCGGTCCTGGGGTCGCGCTATCCGCCCAATTGGATCAGGCGCTCGATGATTGAAGACGGCTGGCTGGCCTCTTCGCTGCCGCGGCCCAACCCCCCGTTCGCGGATACCATATATCAACAGGATGTATGGGAAGTGTTCAATCTTGAATTGATTCAGGCGGCAGTGCCCTATCACTCGGTGGCGGGCAACGGAACCAAGGTCGACACCCGCTTTCCACTGATCGACCGCAAGCTGGTCGAATACATGTTCAGGGTGCCCCGGAGGCTCAAGATATCCGAGGGCCACGTCCGGTATGTTCAGCGTGAGACGATGCGCCCCTTCCTGCCGCCGGCCGTTCTGCAGGATCACCTGAAAAAGGATTTCCATCCGGTTCTCGATGTGCGCCTGCGAGAGGAATACGCCGACGCAATCGGCCCGCTCATGCAGGCCAAGTCGCGCCTGTCGGATGATTTCGTCGACTGGGGCCAACTCAAGACCACGTTCGATGCCTTCATGGCGGGCAAGAGCAAGCCGCACGCACTTTGGGTGGCCTATGCGCTGGAACGCTGGTTGCAGCTGAGAACATGAGGCTCAAACAATGACCTGCCGCGTCGAGATCGTCCCGGACCCGGCCGGACTTCGGCAAGAATGGACCGATCTGTGCGACCGCTGCGTCGACAAGACTGTCTTTCTGCGGCCGTCGTTCCTTTTGACGCAGGGGGACATTTGTGCCGGAACATGGGCGGCCGACTATGTCTGCGTGCGCGACGACGGCTGTCTCGTCGGCCTGCTGCCGCTTTATCGACGCCGGACGATGGGGTGCCGCATCCTGGGCTTTCCGGTGTCCGGCTCCACGCCCCCCTTCAGCCTGATCGCCGAGGCCGGCAAGGAGGCGGAAGTCGCAGAGGCCATCGCCGCCCACCTCAAGGGCAGGCGGGACTGGGATGTCTTGCGCCTGCACAAGATCTGTCTGGATCACGCACCGGCCAATGCCCTGGCCGATGCGCTGGAGCGTCATATGCCGCTTGTGCGCAAGGAGGCCGAGACCACGTATCTTGTCGATACCGCGTCCGGTTCCTTCGAGGAGTATATGGCGACCCGCTCCCGCCAGTTTCGCAAAACGCTGCGCAAGGCCGAGAAGCAGCATGACGGCCTGGGTGAGCTTCGCGATCTCGACTGTCCGGGTGATCTGTCGCTGGATCAGGCCATGAAGATGGTCGAACAGGTATTGGAGCGCAGCTGGAAGGGCGGCGAGGACAGTGCCGGTGTTGTCCGGCATCTGAAGCGCTACGCGGAATCCGCACTGGAGGACGGGATACTGCACTTGTCCGTGGCGACACTCGACGGACAACCGTTGGGCTACGCGCTATGGTTCGTGCATGCGCAAAAGGCCTATGGGTTCCACCTGGCCTATGATGTGAGCCTGCCCAAGCTCAGCCCCGGACACATGCAGCTGGGGCGCGCCATCAACATCGCGTTCGACACCGAGATGCAGGAACTCGATCTGTGCGGCAGCACCGATTACCTGCAGAAATGGGCCACCGGAACCCGTACCTTTACCGAATTGCGCCTTGTGCGGTCCGGGCTGCGGTCTCAATTGATCGGGCAGGCCTATCTTCGCAGCAGGGACCGCCGCCATGAAAAGGCCCGCGCCGAGGTCGAGCAGGTCAAGGAAGACCGCAAGCAGCAGATCCGCGCCTCGGAGGATAGCA
>JANSYB010000563.1 GCA_024742655.1 Paracoccaceae bacterium
TCATGCACGAGGCTGGCGCAATGGATCAGTTCCAGAGCGGCGGCGGCGGCATCGGCCAGATCGGGCCGGTCATCGCCGCAGGCCATCGCCACGGACAACAGAATCGTCGGACGAATACGCGCGCCACCCGGCAGGCAGGCATAGCCGAGCGCCTCGGCCAATTGCCCGGGGGCCTGCGCCCCCTGCGTCAGGGCAAGGGCGCGCGTCACGGCGCCATCAATCCGGTGAGAGAGGGGCATCGAGGCCTCCTTTTCATCTGTCTGTCACGACAGAATGACATTACAAGTGTCAATCATACTGGACACATTGCCTTTGCGAGTCAACAATGCGGGCATGAGTTATTCGAATTCACCGCGCCCAGGCGATCGCGCCATCGTGGTCGGCGCCGGCATTGCCGGGCTGGCAACCGCGGCCCGCCTCGCGCATGCGGGCCTGGATGTGCAGGTGTTCGAACGCCACCCGACGCCGGGCGGCAAGATGCGCACGCTGCCCACCCCGGCGGGGCCCGCCGATACCGGGCCGACCGTCCTGACCATGCGGCCCGTCTTCGAGGAGTTGTTCGGCAGTCTCGGCGAACGGCTGGAGGATCACGTCGATCTTGTCCGCCAGCCGGTGATCGCCCGGCATTTCTGGCCCGATGGCAGCCAGCTGGACCTGTTTGACGACCACGAAGCCAATATCCACGCCATCCATGATTTCGCAGGGGCAACGGGCGCGGCGCAGTTTCGCCGCTTCACCGCCCGCGCCCGCGACCTTTTCGACGGGTTCGACGCACCCATGATGCAGGCCCCAACCCCGTCGCTGGCCGGTCTCAGTGCCCATGTCGCCACAAATCCCCGCCTGATCAGGCGCATGGCGCCCCTGTCGACGCTTGCCCGGTTGCTGGAGCGCAGTTTCGATGACCCGCGCCTTGCCCAATTGTTCGGCCGCTACGCCACCTATGTGGGCGGATCGCCCTACCAGGTGCCGGCATTGTTGTCGCTTATTTGGCAGGCCGAGGTGGCCGGGGTCTGGGTCGTGCGCGGCGGGATGCACAGGCTGGCGCAGGCCATTGCCGATCTGGCCAAGGCGCGCGGTGCGCGGCTGCATTTCAATGCGCATGTGGAAAGAATCACGACGCAATCGGGCCGGGCCACGGGCATCGCCCTGCGTGGCGGAACCGAGATCCATGCCGATGTGATCGTTTTTAACGGCGACCCGCGCGCTCTGGCGACAGGCGCCCTGGGCGAGGCTGTCAGCCATGTCGCGCCACAGACCCGCAACACCGCGCGCAGCCTGTCGGCCGATGTCTGGGCCTTCGCCGCGCGCCCGCACGGGCCGGACCTGGCCCATCACAACGTCTTTTTCCGCAAGGATCCAAGGCCCGAGTTCGACGCACTGATGCGGGGCGAACGGGTCAGTGATCCCACGCTTTACATCTGCGCGATGGATCGCGGCCTGCCCGAAGCGCCCCCGGCGCTGGAACGGTTCGAGATCATCGCCAACGCGCCGCCGCTGGACGGGCTCAAGGCGCAGGAGGAGTTTTCCCGATGTCAGACACGCACTTTCCGGACACTGGCCCGATTCGGCCTGCGGTTCGATCCCGAACCGGACCGGGAAAGCCTGACGATGCCCTCAGGCTTCGAGCGGCTGTTCCCCGCATCGGCCGGATCCCTCTACGGGCAGAGCCCGCACGGGATGATGGCCGCCTTCCAGAGGCCCACGGCGCAAACGGCGGTCCGGGGTCTTTACCTGGCGGGGGGCGGGGCGCATCCGGGGGCGGGGGTGCCGATGGCGACCCTCTCCGCGCGGCACGCGGCCGAGGCGATATTGACGGGCCGAACTTCAACCTCGATGTCCCTGAAAACGGCTATGCGTGGTGGTATATCGACGGCATCCGCGACGGTGGCGGACGCGCCATCAGCATCATCGCGTTCATAGGGTCGGTCTTTTCGCCCTGGTACGCGTGGTCGGGCCGCCGCAAGCCACACAACCATGTCTGCATCAACGTGGCCACCTATGGCCCCGGCGGGCGCTTCACCATGACCGATCGCGGGCAATCGGCCCTGCGGCAGACGCCTGACAGCTTTACGGTGGGCCCGTCGTCGCTGAGGTGGGAGGGGGGCAAACTGATCATCGACATCAACGAGATCGGATCGCCGCCCCTGATCAGCCGGGTGCGCGGCCGCGTAACCCTGACCCCCGGCGCGGTGACGGGGGTCGAGGTGCCATTGACGGCGGACGGCACGCATATCTGGCGCCCCTTTGCCCCCACCTGCGACATCGAGGTCGATCTGGATGCGCCGGGCTGGCAATGGACGGGGCACGGCTATTTCGACGCCAATTTCGGCACCCGCGCATTGGAGCAGGATTTCGGCTACTGGACGTGGGGGCGGTTTCCAACCA
>JANSYB010000637.1 GCA_024742655.1 Paracoccaceae bacterium
AGGAGGCCGTGGACAGCGTGACGGAAACCGCCGAAGATATCGCGGAAGAGGCCACAGGTGCCGCTGAGGAGGCTGTTGACGCCGCCACGGAGACCGCCACGCAGACCGCAGAGGAGGCCGCCGACACCGCGACCGAGGCCACGAACGCAGCCGAAGAAGCGGCCGATACCGCTGCCGACACCGCGACCGAGGCCGTGGATGCAGCCGCCGACACCGCCGCCGAGGCCGCCGACACCACGGAAGAGGCGGTCGATGCGGCAACCGACACCGCGACGGACGCCGCGGAAACCGCCACCGAGGCCACCGAGGAAGCTGTCGATGCAGCCGCCGATACCGCGTCGGATACGGCGGGCGGGATCGCCGATTTCCTGACGGTCGACGGTTTTGACTTTGACAAGGTCAGCGAAATGATCGACGGCTCCGATATCGGCGATATGCAGAAAACCCTGCTGAAGACGGGTCTGGACAAGGCCAGGGACAACCCCGAACTGCTCGAGGGCGCGCTTGACAAGGTGAAAGAAGCGCTCGGCATGTAAATCCGACCGCGGCGACAAACGAACACCCGCGCCACATCGTGGCGCGGGTTTTTCTTTGGCAGTCTGGATTTTTCGTAGAAAAATCTCGTCCGGGACGGCGCCGCCTCAGTCCAGGAACGCCTTTTCGACCACGTATTCCTTGGGGTCGGAATTGGCCCCTTCGCGCAGGCCGTATTCCTCGAGCATATCCTTGATTTCAAGGTTGAAGGCCAGGTTGCCGCAGACCATCGCGCGGTCGGTCTCGGGCCTGAGCGGGGCGACGCCCATATCCTCGAACACCTTGCCCTTGCGCATCAGGTCGGTGATGCGGCCCATCTTGGGGCTCTCTTCGCGGGTGGTGGTGGGATAGTAGCGCAGTTTCTCGTGAAACCCGTCGCCGATCAGTTCCTCCAGCATTTCGTCCTGGCGGATATCCTCGATCAGTTGCGCACCATATTCCAGTTCCCCCACCTCGCGGCAGGTATGGGTGATGATGACCTCGTCGTAATCGGTATAGGTCTGCGGATCGCGCAAGAGCGACGCGAAGGGCGCGAACCCCGTGCCGGTGGCAAAGAACCAGATCCGCTTGCCGGGCAGCAACGCGTCATGCACCAGCGTGCCCACGGGCTTGGGGCGCAGGATGATCTGGTCACCCGGTTCGATATGCTGCAGCCGCGAGGTCAGCGGGCCGTCCGGCACCTTGATCGAGTAGAATTCCAGTTCATCGTCCCAGCTGGGCGACGCGATGGAATAAGCCCGCAGCAGGGGTTTTTCCTTGCCGGTCTTTTCATCCGTCTGCATCAGCCCGATCATCACGAACTCGCCCGAGCGGAAGCGCAGGCTCGCCGGTCGCGTGGTGCGGAAGGAAAACAGCCGGTCGGTCCAGTGCTTGACTTCGGTTACGGTCTGCGCGTCGGGCAGGGTGGGGACTTTGACAGCCTTGGCTTCGGTCACGGGTACGGTCTCGTTCATCGGTTCCATCTGCCGGTGCGTTTAAACCGACATCCCTTGGTAATCTTTGATTCAGGTCAGGTGAAGGGGTTTTATCCCCGCAGGCGTGTCTGGTAGTCATGCGCCCGCCAATCCGCGCGGAACAGCCACTGATCCTCGGTCTGGCGTGCGGCCAGATCCTCCGCGATCTCGATCTCGTCGAACCCGGCGCGGCGGGCCATGGCGTACTGGTCGGCGATGACATGCCCGCGCGCGCGCAGCCGGCCCGTGTAACCCATCAGCCGAAGCTGCCGCGCGATGGTGAACCCGCGCCCGTCGGCGAAGGATGGGAAATCCACGCGGATCACGGGGATGTCCCCCAACCGCCCGGCCAGTTCCATCGGGTCGCTGGACGCGGCCAGGTCGATGCCCACGCCGGGGTGCGCGTCATTCAGGGCCGCGAACCCGCCTGTCCAGTCGTCGTCGACAAAGCCCTGATCGGTGACGATGATGCTCATGCTGTTTCTCCTATACGAATGGCGCGGCCGTTCACGAAATGGATGCCGCATTCTGATTTTGTG
>JANSYB010000066.1 GCA_024742655.1 Paracoccaceae bacterium
ATGCCCAGAACGTCGCGTCCTTCGAGTGCGGGGGGAATGGCGCCAGCCTGGATTGGCGTGGGGATTTCGTAGCCGGCTTCTTCGACGGCCTTGAGGACCTTGGGATTAAGGTTCAGATCAGAGAATTTGGTCATATATGTCCACATGTTTGCGGACACGTCTCTGGCCCGCCATCGCGTCACGGGCCGCATCTGACACGATGAGCCCTTGTATCGTGGGGTGTAGCGAAAACAGGGCGGGCGGTCAATCTCTACCGAAGAGGAAGGATCAATCGCCAGGAATTGGCGGGGATTGTTTCCAAGGTTGCAACAATTCAGCTGCGTCTAGCTGTATTGTGGGAAATGCCGGGCGCGCTTTGCCGCCAGATCAAGGGTCACGGCGTGCAGGTGGCCATAGTGCTGCAGACCCGCACGCAGCGCTGGTGTTGCAGTGCATACCTCAGTGTAAAAGGCGCGCAGCGCGTCCTCGCCGCCCTCGGCCTCCAGCATCTCGAAGAGCTGGTTCATGGTCAGCGCCACGCCATCGGGGCGCGGGGCTGGTTTGAGCCCCTCACGGTAGGAGCCATGCGCCAGCCGGTAGCGGAAAAGCGTCTGCCAGTGATCCCAGCCATGCGCATGCAAATGAACGATCTTCATGTCCGGCAATTCGGGCGGGTTTGGGTCCATCTGCCTGGCCACGAAGGCGTTGTGGATGCGCAGCGAGATATCCGCATGTCCCGTGCGCACGAAAATCTTGCCCTCCACGTGGCTCAGAAACCCGCCGTTCAGATGGTCGCCATAGGTGGGATAAAGCGCGTTGGTCTGCGCTCTGCGTTCGGCCTGCTTGAGGGCGAAGCCTTTGCACCAGATCTGCCCGTCGGGGGGCGGGTCTGCGGGATCCGCGGCCAGGGCTTCGATCGGGCGGGCGCGGGCACTCAGCGTACCATCCGGCAGCGCGGCCAGCTGTTCGGAGACCGGGCGCGTCGTCCAGAGAAACTCATCGACATCCGCATGCAGCAGCCAGTCCACCTGCGGATCGCGGTTGTAGCAATGCGTGGCGTTCAGAGTCTGGCGATGCTGATGCCCATCGGGGCGCCCCTTGGCGCGGCGGCGGCGCTTCCAATAGCCATCATCTGTCACGGTGACCCGGCATTTCGGATGCCGTTTCAGTGCGGAGCGGGCGATCTCGTTATCCTCGTCGAGATAGACATGCACCCGGTGCGCCCCAAGATCGAGATGGTGCGCGGCGAAATTCAGAATGTCGGTTGTCGGGGCCTTGATCGTGGCGACCACGCCCCAGGTGGGATCACTGCTCATGCGTGCAGAATGGGGGTTGTGCCGGACAAGCGCAATATGCCGTCCCGATGAAAAAAAGGCCCCGGCAGACCGGGACCTTCGGGGATTCCATCGGTCGGGCTTAGGCCGTCTGGCGCCGCCGGAACGCGACCAGCCCGCCAAGCGCGCCCAGCAAGAGCCAGCCCGCGGCGGGCAGAGGGACGACGCCCGGGTCGGTGGGCGGCTGCTGTGTCGGGGTCGAGCTGAAGCCGAAGCTCGAGATCGTGATCGGGTCCTGCACGAAGGCGCCCACGGCGTTTTCGCCTTCGAAATTGGTGGCGAAGGCCCGCGCGGTCAGGATCGAGGTGATGTCAAAGCTCTCGCCGGCGGCGAAATCCCCAAGTTCGATCGACCCCGAGAGGTCGGCCACCGAGAATTCGAACGCGTCGATGAACCCGCCGCCCGGGCCGATGGGGGTGATGGTCGGGGCAAAGTTCAGCACGTTGTCGAAGCTGTAGGTCTGGACAAGATCGAAGCTCGGACCGGGATTCTCGGCCAGGCCCAGCACATCGGCGCGCGCGGTGTAGATATCGACGCCGTTCAGCTGGATCGAGTACTCGAAGGACGCAGCGGTGTAGGCGCTGTCGACATCGACGACACCCGGGTCGGGATTATCGAACGGGTTTGTCAGGTTCGATCCATAGCTCCGGCTGGTCGAGATTTCGGTCGACAGGCCCGACAGGGTGAAGTCGAGCGAATAGGTCCGCGTGCCCTGGGTGGCGTTGGTTTCGCTGAATTCCAGCTTGGCCTCGGACGTGACCCTTGTAGAGCCGAAACCGAAGCCCGGGATCGTGGCGTTCACCTCGGACGTGCCGTCGGCGTTCTGGATCGCGTTGCTGTTGTTGAAGCCCAGGCTGGCCGAGGCGGTGCCGTCGGTCACGCTGGCGGTTTCGACCACGACCACGGCGGGGTCATTGTTGACCTGGTTTGCCGAAGTGACCGTTGCGCTGCTGATCGTGGCTGCCGTTGCGGTGGTGGACAAAAGGAACGTGGCGATGACGCCGGTCGCGGCCGCGGATTGAAAACTCATGTTACCCCCGAATCAATCGTTAACATAGCCAGAGCTATGCTAAGGGGATTCTCCCCAGGTGTTAACGGGAAATCGTCGCATGTTTCCGATCCGTGGACGATCCGGCCTGATCAGGGGGCACTGTTGCGGCCTGCCGGGCACGGCGGGGCGTTGACGCTGGCCGGGCAGCGCAGTGTCAGACCATCATCTCTTTCGTGGCCGACAGGGTGATGTCGGGAAAGTCGCGTTCGATCCGGTCGATATCCCATTGCAGGCGGGTCAGGTAGACCACGTCGCCGTCATGGTCATGGGCGATATGCTGCTTGTTGGCCGCGGCGAAGGCCTCGACCGCCTCTCTGGGGCCATGCACCCACCGGGCGGAGGTGAATTGCGAGGCCTCGAAGCGAACCGGCAGGCCGTATTCCAGCTCGATCCGGCTGCCCAGCACCTCGAATTGCAGCTGACCGACCACGCCCACGATGAAGCCCGACCCGAAGGCGGGTTTGAAGACCTTGGCTGCGCCTTCCTCGGCGAATTGCATCAGGGCCTTTTCGAGGTGCTTGGCCTTCATCGGGTCGCCCGCGCGGGCCGATTGCAGCAATTCGGGCGCGAAAGAGGGGATACCGGTCACGCGCAGCGCCTCGCCCTCGGTCAGCGTGTCGCCGATACGCAGCTGGCCGTGATTGGGGATGCCGATGATGTCCCCCGCCCAAGCCTCTTCGGCCAGTTCGCGGTCAGAGGCGAGAAACAGCACCGGGTTCGATACGGCCATCGGCTTTTTCGTCCGCACATGGGTCAGTTTCATGCCCCGCTTGAAATGCCCCGAGGCCATGCGCACGAAGGCGACACGGTCGCGGTGCTTGGGGTCCATGTTCGCCTGAACCTTGAAGACAAAGCCAGAAACCTTTGTTTCTTCAGGGGAAATCTGGCGTGGCTCGGCCGATTGCGGTTGCGGCTCGGGGCCATAGGTGCCGATCCCGTCCATCAGTTCCTTGACCCCGAACGAATTGATCGCCGAGCCGAACCAGATCGGGGTCATATGCCCCTCAAGCACCGATTGCGGGTTCAGCGCGGGCAGCAGTTCCCGGGCCATTTCTAGATCTTCGCGGAGTTTTTCGATCAGGTTGGCGGGCACGTGCTCGGCCAGTTTGGGATCGTCCAGACCAGCGATGGCGATGCTTTCGGCCACCTTGTTGCGATCGGCGCGGTCCATCAGTTCCAGCCGGTCGTTCAACATGTCGTAGCAGCCGATGAAATCGCGCCCCTGTCCGATGGGCCAGCTGGCCGGGGTGACATCGATCGCCAGCATTTCCTGAATCTCGTCGATGATCTCGAACGTGTCGCGGCTTTCGCGGTCCATCTTGTTGCAGAAGGTCAGGATCGGCAGGTCGCGCAGCCGGCACACCTCAAAGAGTTTCCGCGTTTGGCTTTCCACCCCCTTGGCCCCATCGATGACCATCACCGCCGCATCCACGGCGGTCAGAGTGCGATAGGTGTCTTCCGAGAAATCGGAGTGGCCGGGCGTATCCACAAGATTGAACCGGAAGTCTTTGAAATCAAAGGACATGGCAGAGGCCGAGACGGAAATGCCGCGATCCTTTTCCATCTGCATGAAATCCGACCGGGTGCGCCGTGCCTCGCCCTTGGCGCGTACCTGTCCGGCCATCTGGATCGCCCCGCCATAGAGCAGGAATTTCTCGGTCAGCGTGGTCTTGCCCGCATCGGGATGCGAGATGATGGCAAAGGTGCGCCGCCGCGCGATTTCCGGCGGCAGATCGGGGCGGTTATGGGCGGTGTCCAACATGGATGCGCATATAGAGGGGCGCGGGGTGTGGCGCAACATGCGACGTGGGCATGCCCTGCGCGCCGCCTAGCGCGTCGAGGCGCGTTTGAGGAGTTTGGCGGCGTCGGGGTGTTTGAGGAGATGCTCGCTCACCTCGAATCCGAGATGCGCCTTGGCGGGCTGACCGAGCAGGGAATGGGAAAGTTTTTCGCCGAGGTCTTGCGGCACGGCGGCGCGGGTGCGGGTGTCCAGCAACAGGGTCTCGGCCGCGATCCCCTCGGCATAGATGATCTGGTGGGTGTCGAACAGGACCTGGTAATACTCCACGAAGCCGCCGCCCTCCTGCACGACGGTATCGCCGTTCACCAGGTGACGCGCGCGCACCAGAACCTCGTGTCGGCCCGCGCCCAGCTCATCCGAGCGTTGGTAGATGAACAGCCGGTGATCGGGGCTGACCAGCAGGTCGTTCTCATTGTGCAGCGTGCCCGCGCGGATGCGGATCGGGGCAAACTCGCCAACGGCACGCACCGTGGAATGGCCGATCCAGCGGATCTTTTGTGCGCCGTCATCGCGGGTCAGCACCGCGTCGCCGACCCTTAGATCCTCGATCCGGGTCTGGGTGCCCGAGGCCATGGTGATATGTGTGCCGCGAGAGAAGGAGACACAGGCCACCTCGGCGAATTTCTGGCGCGTGCCCTCGGTGTCGATGCCGACAAGGGCATAGCCGATGCGCGGCGTCAGTTGCGCCAGCGGCAGGATGTAGATCTGTTCGACATCGCCGGCGGCATCCACTTCGACCAGCACGAGCAGTTCACTGGTCTGGCCGGTGCCGGACATGATGGTGAGGCACGAATCGAGATGCACCTTGGCGCCTGCACGGCCCAGCCGGGTGTCCTGCGCGATGACCAGCGTGTCCCCTTCGCCGGGGCCGACGGACAGGCGGTTCTGGCGTGCGCCGATATGCAGCTCGTACATGTCGTCGAGGTCAAGCTCGGCGGCAAAGGAAATGGGATCGCCCAGGTTGGCGCCGTTCACCACGCTGAAATCCTCCGCCTGGTAGACGGGGATCGAATGAGCGGGTTTGTCCGCCGCGTCGGTCATCCGGTGTCCTATCCTCGTGCCGGTTCTACGGCTTGATCTGTGCTTTGTGCAGACGACGTACCCTAGGATTATGGCCTCATGTCGTCAACGCTTGGGTGTTTTGCTGGCATCCCGGCGCGCCTTGGTGCTAGAGCTTGACCGAAAGCGTAGGGAGAGCATGACATGGACCTTGGAATAAAGGGTAAACGGGCGCTGGTCTGCGCGTCGTCGAAGGGGCTGGGATTGGGCTGCGCCCGGGCGCTGGCCGAGGCCGGTGTCGATCTGGTCATGAACGCGCGCGGCGCCGAGGCGCTGGAGGCCGAGGCGCAGCGCATCCGCGACGAGTTCGGCGTGGACGTCGTGACCGTCGCCGCCGATGTGACCACGCCCGAGGGGCAGGCACAGGTTATCGCGGCGGCCGAGGGGGTGGATATCCTCGTCAACAATGCGGGTGGCCCGCCGCCAGGTATGTGGACGGACTGGGATCGCGACGATTTCATCAAGGCGCTGGATGCCAACATGCTGGCCCCGATCGCCTTTATCAAGGCGCTGGTGCCGGCCATGATGGAGCGCGGCTGGGGCCGGGTGGTCAACATCACCTCGCAGTCGGTCAAGGCCCCCATCCCGGTGCTTGGCCTGTCCAATTCGGCGCGCGCGGGCCTGACGGGATATGTCGCCGGAACCTCGCGGCAGGTTGCCGGAAAGGGCGTCAATATCAACAACCTGCAACCGGGAATTCACGCGACTGACCGGGCCGTGTCCCTCGACAAGGGCGTGTCGGATGCGCAGGGCATCAGCATGGACGAGGCCAAGGCACAGCGCTGCGCCACCATCCCCGCGGGCCGCTATGGCACGATCGAGGAATTCGGCGCGACCTGCGCCTTCCTGTGCAGCCAGCATGCCGGGTTCATCGTCGGCCAGAACATCCTTCTGGATGGTGGCGCCGTGAATTCGACGATGTAGGCCCATCGCGTGGCAACCGACATGAGCCCCACGGCGCAACCCGGCCCGCTGCGGGCAGAGGGCACGCAGATGGGGGTGCCGTATCGCAGCGCCCCGCTGAATGGCGGGGTCGCGGACCTGCATGTCGATCTTTACCTGCCCGAGGGGCCGCGTGACCCGGCCCCGGTTCTGGTGTGGTTTCACGCCGGGGCGTTTTGCGTGGGCACCACGAAACGACCGCAGCACCGTGCGCTCGGGCGGCGCATGGCCTCGGCGGGCATGGCGCTTGCGGTGCCGTCCTACCGTCTGTCCACCCCGGAAGAGGACCTGAGCCCGCCGGTGCGCGACGCCCTGCCGGGCCTGCTGGCCATGTGTCCGCCGGGCTTCCGGCTTGAGCTGGCGGGATCCTGGGCGCTGGCCGCATTGGAGGATTCGGTCGCCGCGCTGCGATGGCTCGATGAGCGACGCGAAACGCTTGGCCTGACGGGACGGTTCGTCGTTGGCGGCAGTTCGGCCGGCGCCATCAATGCCATGAACCTTGTGCATACCGCGCCTCATCTTGGTCTTGAGACACCTGATATCGGCGGTGTGCTGTGCTATTCGGGGGCCTATGCCTATCCCGGGATCTATCGGCCGGGTGCGGTTCCGGTTGTGGCTTTGCATCATCCGGCCGATCCCAAGATCGATATCGCGTCGATTCGGACGCTGGCGTCGCGCGACCCGAAGGTGAAGCTGACCGAAACCTCCGCCGACGAGCACGGCGGTTTTGCCAAAACCGCCTCGGAGCCGCCACGCAAGGTCTTTGGGCGGATCCTGGGGCATGTGCGCGAGATGAGCGGAACCGCCTGACGCATCGCGCGGGGTCACGTTTTCGTTTGTCACGCGCAATCCATTGGCCAGTGAACGGGCGTGGTGCTAGTCGGGTCAGACCTGCTGATCCCGACCCGGAGCCCCCATGCAAGCCACTGCGACACTTGTGATTTTCGGCCTGATCATCCTGGCCAGCCTGTTGGCGGCCCCGCGTCGCGCGACGATTGACGGGTTTTTCGGCGGCGCCCGCGCGGATGGGCGCGCGCCGGGGCTGTGGGTGCTGGTGCTCAGCCAGGTGACAACCTGGATCTTCGCACGTTCACTGATGAATTCGGCCATCCTGGGATACTATTACGGCATCTGGGGGGTGCTGGCCTATGCCGCCTATTACGGCTCCTTCCTGACCGGTGGCTTCGTGGTGGGCCGGCTGCGCGAACAGGGGGCCGGGTCGGTTCAGGATTGGCTGCGCGCCCGGTTCGGCGGGGCGGGCACGGCCTGTTACAACCTCGTCATTGCGCTGCGCCTGCTGAGCGAGGTCTTTGCCAACCTGCTGGTGGTCGGCCTGATCTTTGCCGCTGCCCTGCCGGAACTGGGCATGGCGCGGGAGGCGTCCATCGTTCTGGTGGCGGTTCTCGGGCTGGCTTACAGCGCCTGGGGCGGTCTGAGCGCGGCCCTGCGCACTGACGTGATCCAGATGCTGGTGTTCCTCGTCGTCTTTGCAATGGCGTTCGTCGCGCTGATCACCATGCCGGGGTTCAGCCTCGGGGCCGTTCTGACCTCCACCGGAACAAGCGGGGCGTGGAATGGCCAGATCCTGCTTCTGGTGGCGTTCCTGCAGGTCTTTTCCTACCCGGTGCATGATCCGGTGATGATGGATCGCGGCTTCATCGCCGACCGCGCCACCACGCGGGCCTCGTTCCTGCATGCGTTCTGGATATCGGCGCTCTGCATCATCACCTTCGGCTTTTTCGGGATCGAGGCGGCGCTGCGTGGCAACGCCTACGAGGGTCAGCTTCTGGGCACATGGGCGCAGATGTTCCCGGCCTGGGTCTATGTGGCGCTGATGGTATCGCTGCTGGTCAGTGCGCTCAGCACGCTGGATTCCGCGCTGGCCAGTGCCGCGCGCCTGATGGTGGACGAATTGCGACTGGCCCCGCGCACGCTGACCGGTGGGCGCCTCACCATGGCGGGGTTCATGGTGGCGGGCGCCGCGTTGACGCTGTGGGGCAATCAAAGCCTGTTCGATGCCGTCGCGGTCAGCGGCACGGCCAGCCTGTTCCTGACCCCGGTGCTGATCGGTGGGCTGGTGCTGGGCCGCAAGGTGCCGGTCTGGGCCTACCTGGTCAGCTTCGGCGCGTCCGTGCTCGGGGCCGTGGCCTATTTCGGGCGCGACTGGCCCGGTATG
>JANSYB010000298.1 GCA_024742655.1 Paracoccaceae bacterium
GAACGCCGCCTGGCCGGAAAACGGCCATGGCGGCGTTTGCATAACAAAAGAGACCGCGCATGGTATCTGCAGCAGAACAAATGGCCGCCAACACCAGTTGGTCTGCCTTCGGTAAGGCAACCGAGCTTCGCAAGCGCATCTTGTTCACCATCGGACTCCTGATCGTCTACCGGTTGGGCACGTTCATCCCGGTGCCGGGCATCGACGGGGCCGAACTGCGTGAATTCATGTCGGGTGCGGCCGCCTCGATCGGGGGCATGCTGTCGATGTTCACCGGTGGCGCGCTTGGCCGGATGGGGATTTTTGCCCTTGGCATCATGCCCTATATCTCGGCCTCGATCATCGTTCAGCTTATGACGGCCATGGTGCCCGCTCTCGAACAGCTCAAGAAAGAGGGCGAACAGGGGCGCAAGAAGATCAACCAGTACACCCGCTATGGCACGGTGTTCCTGGCAACGTTGCAATCCTACGGTCTTGCCGCCTCGCTGCAATCGGGCGGGCTGGCCTCGGATCCGGGGTTTTTCTTCATCGCAAGCTGCATGATCACGCTGGTGGGCGGCACGATGTTCCTGATGTGGCTGGGTGAACAGATCACCGCGCGCGGCGTGGGCAACGGCATTTCGCTGATCATCTTCGTCGGCATCATCGCCGAGGTGCCCGCAGCACTGGCACAGTTCTTTGCCTCGGGCCGCTCGGGCGCGCTCAGCCCTGCCGTGATCATCGGTGTGATCGTGATGGTCGTGGCCGTGATTGCCTTTGTCGTGTTCATGGAACGATCCCTGCGCAAGATCCATATCCAGTATCCGCGCCGACAGGTCGGCATGAAAATGTATGACGGCGGCAATTCGCACCTGCCGGTCAAGGTGAACCCGGCAGGCGTGATCCCGGCGATCTTTGCCTCGTCGCTGCTGCTGTTGCCGGCGACGGTCAGTACGTTCTCGGGCAACCAGACCGGCACGTTCATGTCGACCGTTATGGCCTATTTCGGGCCCGGTCAGCCGCTTTACCTGTTGTTCTTTACCGTGATGATCGTGTTCTTCACGTATTTCTACACCTACAACGTGGCCTTCAAGACCGAGGACGTGGCCGACAACCTCAAGAACCAGAACGGGTTCGTTCCCGGCATCCGCCCGGGCAAGAAGACGGCCGAGTATCTTGACTATGTCGTCAGCCGTATCCTGGTTCTCGGTTCGGGTTACCTTGCGGCAGTTTGTCTCCTGCCCGAGATTCTGCGTAGCCAATTCGCGATCCCTTTCTATTTTGGCGGCACCTCGGTTCTCATCGTCGTGTCGGTGACCATGGATACGATCCAGCAGGTGCAGTCGCATCTCCTCGCGCATCAGTATGAGGGCCTGATCGAGAAGTCGCAGCTCAGCGGAAAGGGCCGCAAGCGTGCGCGAAGAAAAGGAAGTACTCGTCGATGAATATCATTCTGCTCGGACCGCCCGGCGCCGGTAAAGGCACTCAGGCCCATATCCTCGTCGAAGAGCGCAACATGACCCAGTTATCGACGGGCGACATGCTGCGCGAGGCCAAGGACAGCGGCACCGAGATGGGCAAGGTCGTGGCAGATGTGATGGCGCGTGGCGACCTTGTGACCGACGAGATCGTGATCGGCCTCATTCGTGAAAAGATCGCCGAGGAAAAGGATGGCGGCTTCATCTTCGACGGCTTCCCGCGCACACTGGCCCAGGCCGATGCGCTGGCGGATCTGCTGAGCGAGACCGGCGAAACCCTTGATGCCGTGATCGAAATGCAGGTCGATGATGACGCGCTGGTGCAGCGCATCACGGCGCGCTCGACCTGTGGCGGCTGCGGCGCGGTCTACAATGACATCACGAAGCCCTGGCCGGCGGATGGCAAATGCGCCAATTGCGGCTCCACCGAGGTGAAGCGTCGGGCGGATGACAACGAAGACTCGCTGCGCAACCGGCTGATGGAATACTACAAGAAGACCTCGCCGCTGATCGGCTATTACTACGCCAAGGGTCAGCTGAAATCGGTCAACGGGCTGGGCGAGATCGATGAGGTCAAGGCAGAGATCGCCGGCGCTTTGGGCAATTGAGACCCAAGGGGTTGACGCCCCTGTTAAATGCTCCTAACACGCACCATCTCACTTGAGACAATGATTCCTCGACGGGTCGCGCCCGCCACCGAATCGATCACCTGAATTCAGCTGCGGCCCGACGCGTAAGCCTCGGGCCTACGTTGTGAAAAAAGGGTCTGGAACTACGGACCCGCAACGAAAGGACATGACACGTGGCACGTATCGCCGGCGTTAACATCCCGACCCACAAGCGGGTCCCGATCGCCCTGACCTATATCACCGGAATCGGCCCTTCCTCGGCCAAGGCCATCTGCGAGGCCGTGAACATCGACGCGACCCGTCGCGTGAACGAGCTTTCGGACAGCGAAGTGCTGGCCATGCGCGAGCATATCGACGCCAACTACATGGTCGAAGGCGACCTGCGCCGTGAAGTTCAGATGAACATCAAGCGCCTGATGGATCTCGGCTGCTACCGTGGCCTGCGTCACCGTCGTAACCTGCCGGTTCGCGGTCAGCGCACGCACACCAATGCCCGCACCCGCAAAGGCCCGGCGAAACCCATCGCCGGCAAGAAGAAGTAAGGGAGGGCACAGGACATGGCACGAGATACCCGCAAGACCAAGAAAAAGGTCTCCAAGAACATCGCCACGGGCGTGGCACACGTGAACAGTTCGTTCAACAACACCAAGATCCTGATCTCGGACGTACAGGGCAACGCGATTGCCTGGTCGTCGGCTGGCACGATGGGCTTCAAGGGGTCGCGCAAATCGACACCCTACGCCGCGCAGATGGCCGCCGAGGATGCCGGCCGCAAGGCGCAGGAGCACGGCATGCGGACCCTCGAGGTCGAGGTTCAGGGCCCCGGCTCTGGCCGCGAATCCGCGCTGCGCGCCCTGGCGGCTGTCGGGTTCAACATCACCTCGATCCGTGATGTGACCCCGATTGCGCATAATGGCTGCCGCCCGCCGAAGCGTCGCCGGGTCTAAGCATTTTCTACGGCTGGGGCCGCGTGCTTTGCACGGCCCCATTCCGCTTTTTGAAACCTCGGGCGTTCACGGCCTTCGGACATGGGGCTGAGAACAGGAATGGAGGGACCGCATGATCCATAAAAATTGGGCCGAACTGATCAAGCCGACACAGCTGGACGTCAAGCCGGGTAACGACCCGATGCGCCAGGCCACCGTCACCGCCGAACCGCTCGAGCGCGGCTTTGGTCTGACAATGGGCAACGCGCTGCGCCGCGTTCTGCTGTCGTCGCTTCAGGGGGCGGCCATCACCAGCGTCCAGATCGACAACGTGCTGCACGAGTTCTCGTCGGTGGCCGGTGTGCGTGAAGACGTCACCGACATCGTTCTGAACCTCAAGGGTGTCGCCGTACGCATGGATGTCGAAGGCCCCAAGCGCCTGTCGATCTCGGCCAAGGGGCCGGGCGTCGTCACCGCCGGTGACATCACCGACAGCGCGGGCATCGAGATCCTGAACAAGGAACACGTGGTCTGCCACCTCGACGAGGGTGCGGACCTGTTCATGGAACTGACTGTCAACACCGGCAAGGGCTATGTCGCCGCCGACAAGAACAAGCCCGAGGATGCGCCCATCGGCCTGATGCCGATCGACGCGATCTACTCGCCGGTCGTCAAGGTCAGCTATGACGTGCAGCCCACCCGTGAAGGCCAGGTTCTGGACTATGACAAGCTGACGATGAAGATCGAGACCGACGGATCGATCACGCCCGAGGATGCGGTGGCCTATGCCGCGCGGATCCTTCAGGATCAGCTGTCGATCTTCGTCAACTTCGAAGAGCCCGAGGCCGCCGGCCGTCAGGACGAGGATGACGGGCTGGAGTTCAACCCGCTCCTGCTCAAGAAAGTGGATGAGCTGGAACTTTCGGTCCGCTCGGCCAACTGCCTCAAGAACGACAACATCGTCTATATCGGTGATCTGATCCAGAAGACCGAGGCCGAGATGCTGCGCACGCCGAACTTCGGCCGCAAGTCGCTCAACGAGATCAAGGAAGTGCTCTCGGGCATGGGTCTGCACCTCGGCATGGATGTCGAGGACTGGCCGCCGGACAACATCGAGGATCTGGCCAAAAAGTTCGAAGACCAGTTTTGATGTGTAGGCCGGGGACAACCCCGGCTTACGCACGACCCGGGCAAGACGCCCCAAGGAGAGCCGGTGACACGCATCGCCGGCCGGACAAAGCAAAACCGCCCGTAGAGGGCACATAGGAGTATAGAAAATGCGTCACGCACGAGGCTATCGCCGCCTGAACCGCACCCATGAGCACCGCAAGGCGCTGTGGGCCAACATGGCCGGCTCGCTCATCGAACACGAACAGATCAAGACCACGCTGCCCAAGGCCAAGGAGCTCAAGCGCGTCGTCGAGAAACTGATCACCCTTGGCAAGCGCGGCGATCTGCA
>JANSYB010000502.1 GCA_024742655.1 Paracoccaceae bacterium
AATTCGCAGGCCGGTTCGATGCCGACATCCTTGACCAGGGCTTCGGTGTGCTTCTTCAGGTAACTTCCGACTTTTGACATTTACTGACCCCATTTCGCAGACCCGTCCCGGGGAAGCTGCGTGTGGTTTTCCCATTAGCGGCTTTATCGGAGAATGTCATTGGTAAAGCAATCCCGGCTGTCCCGGGATTGGTGTCGCCACGGTCTTGCAGGGCCGGGCGGCACCGGATTGCCAAGTGCGGCCGGTTGCGGCTATCTCGGATCATGGCCAAACTTTACTTTCACTACTCCACCATGAACGCGGGCAAATCGACGTTGCTCTTGCAGGCGTCCTACAATTATCGCGAACGCGGGATGGAAACCTATCTTCTGACCGCCGGGTTTGACGATAGGGACGGGTCGGCGCGCATCGCGTCGCGTATCGGGATCGGCGAAGGCGCGGAAACCTTCCACCACGACACGGACCTGTTTGAACGCGTCAACGACCGGCTGACCAAGGAGCCGGTGGCGTGCATTTTCGTCGACGAGGCGCAATTCCTGACGCCCGGGCAGGTCTGGCAGCTGGCCCGCGTGGTCGATGATCTGGATTGCCCGGTGATGTGCTATGGCCTGCGCGTCGATTTCCGCGGACAGCTGTTTCCGGGATCCGCCACGCTGTTGGCCCTGGCGGATGAAATGCGCGAAGTCCGCACCATCTGCCATTGCGGGAAAAAGGCGACGATGGTGGCGCGCAAGGATGCCAGCGGCCTGGTGGTGACCCAAGGCGACCAGGTTCAGATCGGCGGCAACGAGACCTATATCAGCCTGTGCCGCCGCCACTGGCGCGAGGCCGTAGGCGAAAGTTGAGGCCGGGCGCAGGAAAATTCGCAGAATTTTCTGCCCAGATTATTCTGCGAATAATCTAGGCGCGTTCGACCAGGACAGAGCCCACGGAATACCCCGCACCAAAGGAACAGATGAACCCCTTGTCGCCGGGTTCCAGATCATCCGAGAATTTCGAGAAGGCGATGATCGAGCCCGCCGAAGAGGTGTTGGCGTAATCCTGCAGGATGTTGGGCTGTTCATGTGGCTCCGGCACACGCCCCATGACCTTGCGGCCGATGAAATCGTTCATCGTCTTGTTGGCCTGGTGCAGCCAGAGCCGCCTGAGCTGGTCCGCGCCTATCCCGGCGTCTTCCATATGCGCCGCGATGTGGGCCGAAACCAGCGGCAGCACCTCCTTGAAAACCTTGCGTCCCTCCTGCACGAACAGCATGTCCCGCCGATCCTGCATATGTCCCTTGCGGGTGCGGCGCAGATAGCCGTTATTGTTGCGGATATTGTTGGAAAACTGCGTCGCGCAGCGGGTAGAATGCACGATGAAATGCCCACCCCGCGCATCCTCGGCGCGTTCCATCACGACCGCGGTGCAGACGTCACCGAAGATGAAATGACAATCGCGGTCGCGCCATTCCAGGTGGCCCGAGCAGATTTCGGGGCTGACGACGATGGCACAACGCACCGAGCCCGAGCGGATCATGTCCGCCGCGGCCTGGATGCCGAAGGTCGCCGAGGAACAGGCCACGTTCATGTCGAAGGCGAACCCGCCCGCGCCGAGGTATTTCTGGATTTCGATGGCGATGGCGGGATAGGGGCGTTCGTGGTTCGAGGCCGCGCAGATCACCAGATCAACGTCGTCCGCGCGGCGTCCCGCCTGCGCCAGCGCGGTGCCGCAGGCCTCCATCGCCATCTCGGTCATGATTCCGGGCTCTTCATTGCTGCGCTCGGGCAGCCAGGGATGCATCACTTCGGGGTCCAGCACGCCGGTCTTGTCCATCACGTAGCGCTGTTCGATCCCGGAGGCCGAGACTATGAACTCCGAAGAGCTGTGCGGTTTCGCCTCCACCTCGCCCGCGGCGATCGCAGCGGCATTCTCGGCATTGAACCTGTCGGCATAGGCATTGAAGGCAACGACCAGTTCATCATTCGTGATGATCTGGTCGGGGGTAAAGACACCTGAACCGGTGATGGCAGGCTTGAACATCGCACGTCTCCCAAGAGGTTCGGGCCAGATCAGCGCAAGCCGGACCCAGCGTCAAGCGGAACGGGGCGGCAAAGTGGGCTGGCGACGCGCCGCTTCTGTCAGCCCACCAGGTTCGGTGGCGTCTCGCCGGTCAGGGCCGCACGCAGGTTTTCGACCACCACGGCGCCCATTTTCTCGCGCACTTCCAAGGTCGAGGTGCCCATATGCGGCAGAAGCACCACGTTTTCGAGGGCCTTCAGCGCGTCTGGCACGTGCGGCTCGTGTTCATAGACATCCAGCCCGGCGCCCGCGATGCGATCCTCCTGCAACGCGGCGATCAGCGCGGCCTCGTCTATGATATCGCCACGTGCGATGTTGATCAGATGCGCCCGGCGCGGCATCCGCGCCAGTGCCTCGGCGTCGATCATGTGATGCGTCTCGGGGCTGGCGGGCATGGCAACCACGGAAAAATCCGCCCGCGACAAAAGCTCTTCCAGCGTCACCCGCTGTGCCGGAAAACCCGGATCCTTGTCGCTGCGGGCAGTATAGATCACCTCCATGCCGAACCCGTGGTGACATCGTTGCGCGATGGCACTGCCGATCCGGCCCATGCCGATGATGCCCACGGTCTTGCCCGTCACATGCGTGCCCAGCAATTGCGTCGGGTTCCAGCCGGGCCACTTGCCCGCGCGCACCATCCGCTCGCCCTCGCCGGCGCAGCGCGCACTCATCATCAGCAGCGTCATGCCGATATCGGCGGTGGCATCGGTCACGGC
>JANSYB010000284.1 GCA_024742655.1 Paracoccaceae bacterium
GCATGTTGGCCTGTTTGGCCCGCAGATCCCACAGCGCCATGTCGAGGGCCGCGAGCGCGCAGGGCGCGACACCGGCGGCATGGGCGTTGGCCCATGTGCGGTGAATGGAATTTTCGTCCAGCCCCTCGGCCACGAAGGCGCTCAGCATGGCGGTGCCTGCTTCGACCGTGTCGGCCCCTTCGGTGGAACCCGGCGCCATTTCGCCCCAGCCCGTATGGGTGCCGTCCGAGACCGAGACGAACAGGTTGTCCGAGCCTTCGAACACGCCCCGGCTGATGCGCAGGGGGAAGCGTTTTTTCAGGTAGAGCGTTTTGAAATCGACAGTCAGCATGGGGTTATCCGATCCCGTTGAGAAAGGCGGTCAGGTTGCCCCCGAGCGCATCCGAGACATAGCCGCCCTCCTGCACCAGCACCAGCGGCAGGTTGGTGGCGGCGATGGCGGCGGCACTGCGGGTGAACCCGTCCGTGGTAACGGCCAGCCCCTTGAACGGGTCGTCGATATGCGCGTCGAGCCCAAGCGCGACGATGATCGCGTCCGCCCCGAAATCGGTGATCCGCTCCAGCGCCTTGTCGAGGGTCTGCATGTAGCCTTCGTCATCGGTGCCGCGCGGCAGGGGCAGGTTGAGGTTCGCGCCCAGCCCGTCGCCTTGCCCGCGTTCCTGCGCATGGCCCCAGAAGAACGGGTAGAACCGCGCGGGATCGGCATGGATCGAGACCGTCAGCACATCGGCGCGGGCATAGAAAATGCCCTGCGTGCCGTTGCCATGATGCACGTCCACGTCAAGGATCGCGGGGCGCAGCCCCTTGCCCAGCAGACGCTGCGCGGCAATGCCCGCGTTGTTGAAAAAGCAGAACCCCCCGGCGAGATCGGCAAAGGCATGATGCCCCGGCGGGCGGGACAGGGCATAGACGGCCCGCGTGCCCCCGGCCACGGCATTGGCGGCGGCGATGGCGGATTGCGCTGACCAGTAGGCGGCGTCATAGGTCCGCGCGGCGATGGGGCAGGCGGTGTCGGCCTGATGCCAGCCCGCCTGTCCGACGGCCGACAGCGGGTAGCCGTCGCTGCGCGAGGCGGGATGGATATTGGGAATGACCTCCTCCGAGGCGCCCTCGATCCGGGACCAGCGGGTATGGATCCTGCGCAGGAAGGTCAGGTATTCGGCGCTGTGGATCGCCGCGATGGGGCCGAGGCCGGTATCGGCTGGTGTCTCGAACACGCATCCCGCCGCCTCGGCCCCGGCCTTGAGGATATCCACCCGGGCGGGCACCTCGGGGTTGGGTTTCCGCGCGCCGTTTTCCATGAAGAACTTCGGGTCATGGGTGCGCTGGCGGTCGTCGAGATAGGCTTTCATGGCGTGGTCTCCAGCAGGGGGGCGGCGTCTAGGATCATGACCTGTTCGCGGGACTGGTGTTCGAACCCGAGCCGGTCATAGAAGGCGCGCGCGGCAATGTTGTCATCATAAACGGCCAGCTTGACGAACCCGGCCCGCCACAGGTCGTGGCCGGTCCGGGCGCAGGCGCGCAGCAGCTTGCGGCCAAGGCCGGTGCCGCGCGCCGTGTCGCTGACCCAGAGGTCGGAGACATAGACGCCGGCGCATCCCTTCGTGGTGGAAAAGACGGGCGACAGGAGGGCCGCGCCGATCACGGTGCCGCCCTGCCGGGCCAGCAGCGCGTGACAGGCGGGATCGGGGCCGGCGCAGGCGGCGGTCAGGGTGGCGGCATCGGCACGATGCGTGTCGCCCATATGCGCCGAAAGATGTTCAAGCGCCTCTGCCAGCGCGCCCATGTCCTCGGGGCCGGCCGGCGCGATCCTGACCGGTTCAGAAGGCGACATTGTCGGCCCCTTTCAGCCCCAGCATCGCGCGTGCCTCGTCCGGGGTGGCGACGGTCCGGCCCAGCCCCTCGACCAGCCCGCGGATTTTGGTGACCTGTTCGGCGTTGGAGCGCGCCAGCACGCCCTTTTCGAGGTAGAGATTGTCCTCCAGACCGACGCGGACATGCCCGCCCATGCCCGCGGCCATCACGGCCAGCGGCATCTGCGCGCGCCCGGCGGCCAGCACCGAGAACTGGTAATCCTCGCCGAAATACTGGTCGGCCAGCCGCTTCATATGGGTGAGGTTCTCGGCCGCGGGGGCCATGCCGCCCAGCACGCCGAAGACGAATTGCAGGAAGATCGGCGCCTTGACCATGCCGCGATCCACGAAATGGCGCAGCATCGTCAGGTGACCGGTGTCGTAGCATTCGAATTCGAACCGCGCACCGCGCTGCGTGCCCATCTCGGTCAGGACATGGGCGATGTCGCGGGGTGTGTTCTTGAACACAAGGTCGTCGGAATTTTCCAGAAAGGGCTTTTCCCACTCGAATGTCCAGTCGCGATCTTTCGCGGCCATCGGATAGAGCGCGAAATTCATCGACCCCATGTTGAGCGAACACATTTCCGGTTCGGCCTGTTTCGCGGCCGCGAGGCGTTGATCCAGCGTCATGATCGCGCTGCCGCCTGTCGTCAGGTTCACGATGGCATCGCTGCGCGCCTTGATGTCGGGCAGAAAGCCCATGAAATGCGCGGGATCGGCCGAGGGATGGCCGTTTTGCGGGTCACGCGCATGCAGGTGCAGGATCGCCGCGCCCGCCTCGGCCGCGCCGACGGCCTGATCGGCGATGTCCTGGGCCGTGTAGGGCAGGTGGGGCGACAGGGACGGCGTGTGGATGGAGCCTGTGATCGCGCAGGTGATAATGATCTTCGACATGTCAGTCCGTTCGCTTGTGTGTCGGGGTGGGGCAGGGGGCGCTGCCCCCTCGCCCTGCGGGCTCACCCCCGGAGTATTTCGGGAACGATGAAAGGCGGCGTTCGGGTGTCATGCCAGACCGGTCTCTTGCGTGAAGCGGTCCAGCGCGGTGGTGAGCTTGTCGATGATCTCGTCGATCTGGGGTTCGGTGACGATCATCGGGGGGGCGACGAGGAAATGATCGCCCTCGAGCCCGCCGCGGGTGCGGCGCGAATAGATGATGAGGCCCTCATCATAGGCCAGATCGACCAGCCGGTCATAGGCGTTCATGTCCTTGGGCAGGGGCGCCATGGTGCTGCGGTCCGAGACCAGTTCGAACCCTTGCAGGAGGCCCGTGCCGCGCACGTCGCCGATCACGGGGAAGCGGTTCATCAGCGCGCGCAGGCGGGTCTCCAACCGTTGGCCCATGTCGGTGGCGTTCCGCATCAGGTTCTGGCGTTCGATTTCCTCGACCACGGCGAGGCCCGCGGCGCAGGCCAGCGGGTTGCCCGCGTAGGTGAAGCCGTGGGCGAACCCGCCCTGATCCAGCACCGCATCCACGATCCGGTCATGGGCCAGCACCGCGCCAAGCGGCATGTAGCCCGCGCCGAACCCCTTGGAGAGCACCGTGATATCGGGGGCCACGTCCCACAGGTCGGCGGCGAAGAAGGTACCCGCACGCCCACCGCCCGAGATCACCTCGTCATGGATGAGCACGATGTCGTAGGCGTCGCAGATCTCGCGGATGCGTTTCATGTAGCCCGCCGGCGGCATCAGGCAGCCGGTGGAGGCCCCGCCGATGGGCTCGACGATGAAGGCCAGCACGGTCTGTGGCCCCTCGGCGAGGATCTGTGCCTCGAGCATGTCGGCATAATGGTGGCCGGTCTCGGGGTCGGCCAGGTCCAGCCCGTCGAGATAGGCGCGCGGCGCGGGGATCTTGGGCATGGGCCGCATCATGGCGTCGAAGGGCGCGGTGAGCGGCGCATAGCCGGTCAGTGCCAGCGCCCCAAGCGTGCAGCCGTGATAGGAGGGAAAGCGCGAGATCACCTTCCAGCGCTGCGCCTCGCCCACGGCCAGCTTGTATTGCCGCGCGAGCTTGATGGCGCTTTCCACGGCCTCGGAGCCGCCGGAGACGAAAAAGGCCCTGTTCAGGCCGTCGGGCGCCAGCGACGTGACCTTCTCGGCCAGTTTCTCGCCCGGTTCGGTTTCGAAATGCAGCCGGTAGCCGAAGGTCGATATCTCCATCTGGCGGCGCATGGCATCCAGAACGGCGGGGTTGGAATAGCCGATATTGCATACCATCGCGGCAGACGAGCCATCGAGATAGCGTTTGCCATCCACGTCCCAGATATATACGCCCTCGGCCCGGGCAAGGCGGGGCCGGCGTTGGCGGGATTGATAGAACAGGTGGCTCGGGGGCGCTTGGGTCATGTCGGCGTGTCCATGGGGTCGGGTCCAGAGGGTCTGGTATGGCCGGACCTTCGAACGTGTCGCCCCCGAGTGCAAGTGCTTTACCCGGCCTGGCCGGGAACGACCCCCCTCAGCGCAAGGATTCGATGGCCAGCGCGATGCCCTGCCCGCCGCCGATGCACATGGTGACCAGCCCGTATCGCCCGCCGATCCGTTCAAGCTCGTAAAGCGCCTTGATGGTGATGATGGCACCCGTGGCCCCGACCGGATGGCCAAGCGCGATGGCACCGCCATTGGGGTTCACCTTGGCCGTATCAAGGCCCAGACCGGCATTCACGGCACAGGCCTGTGCCGCGAAAGCCTCGTTCGATTCGATCACGTCGAACTGGTCGGCTGTCATGCCCAGACGGGTCAGCAGGTTGGTCAC
>JANSYB010000232.1 GCA_024742655.1 Paracoccaceae bacterium
CCACGGCATGACCGCCGAAGTGCTGGCGGGGCTGGGCAGCGCCAATCTGGGGCTTGGCCGCCTGGGCACCGCCGAAAAGCTTCTGCGCGAAGCGATCGAGAAGGAAGAGAAGGCGCCCGAAGTGTGGAACAACCTCGGGGTTGTCCTGATGGAGAAGGGCGATCTGGCCGAAGCCGAGCAGGTTTTCAAACGCGCCTACGCGCTCGACAATGGCGAAAGTGACTCAATTCGGGACAATTTGCGGTTAGTACTCGCAAATTCGGAAGTTTCGGATTATGCTGAGGTTCAAGAACAAGATTATAAATTGGTACGACGCGGGAGCAGCGACTTCGTAATCCGCTCGATACCATGACGAGGCGAAGGCAGTAAAAGGACGCAAAAATGCGCCATCCCATTTTCCTGAGCATCTGCGCGGCAGGCGTATTTGCCGTGGCAGGCTGTGAGCAGAAACAGTCCTCCGAAGACGTGCAACGCGCGTTCCAGGACCTCAACGTGGTCGATGGAAGCGGGTTGAACGACGTGATGTTGACCGTGGCCGACCCGAACGAAGCGGTGACCTATTTCCAGCGCACCGTGCAGGAAAGCCCGGACCGGATCGATGTGCGACGGGGCCTTGCCCAATCGCTGATCAGGGCCAAGCGGCATACCGAGGCCGTATCGGCATGGAAAAGCGTGGTCGATCACAAGGACGCCACCGACGATGATCGCGTCGATTTTGCCGATGCCCTGATCCGCAACAGCGAATGGGATCGCGCCGACGAGGTGCTGGACGGCATCCCGCCGACCTTCGAGACATTCAAGCGCTACCGGCTGGAGGCCATGATCGCCGACAGCAACCAGGAATGGAAAAAGGCCGACAGTTTCTATGAAACCGCCATCGGCCTGACCACCCGCCCGGCCAGCGTGATGAACAACTGGGGATATTCCAAGCTGACGCGCGGAGATTTCGCCGCCGCAGAGCGTCTGTTCTCGGATGCGATCCGGCAGGACGACAAGCTGTTTACCGCCAAGAACAACCTCGTCCTGGCCCGCGGCGCCCAGAAGAAATACTCTCTGCCGGTGATGCAGACGACACAGGTGGAGCGAGCGCAACTGCTTTACACGCTCGGACTTTCGGCGATCAAGCAAGGCGATACCAATATCGGCAAGGGCCTGTTGCGCGACGCGATCGAAACCCACCCGCAGCATTTCGAGGCGGCCGTGCGCAGCCTGCGCGCCCTTGAAAACAACGTCTCGAACTAACGCCGGGAACCGCGCAGATGCCGTTTGACATTACCAGCTGGGCGGCAGCCTGGTTTCTGCCCTTCGTTTTACCGGTCTGTGCCTGGGTCATCTGGAGTGACCTGCGCGCCATGCGCATTCCCAACACATCGGTCATGACGCTGACAGGGATTTACCTCGTTGTCGGGCTGATCGCGATGCCAAGCCTGTGGCCGGCCTATGTCATGGGATTGGCGGCCATCGTCATCGTGCTGATCTTCGGCATCATCGCCAATGCGGCGGGCCTGATGGGGGCCGGCGACTCCAAGTTCCTGGCCGCCGCGGCCCCGTTCATCCATCCTGGCGACGCGCGCATCCTGATGTTCATCTTCGCGGCCAACCTGCTGGCCTGCTTCGTCACACATCGCATCGCGAAATACACCCCGCTGCGCCGCATGGCCCCCGACTGGGACAGCTGGGACAAAGGGCGCAAGTTTCCTATGGGCTTTGCCCTGGGCAGCACGCTGGTGATGTACCTGGCCTTCGGGATCTTGTGGGGCCAGTAAACGCGCCCTGCCCCAACGACGCCCGCACCGCACCATAATTTCTGCATCTTTACGGGCGATACTGTCCCAAATCCGGCGTGAGTTGCGCCGACCAGACAGTCACATTGTACAGAACGGGCAGAAAAACGATGAACATGCAAGTGACCCAGGGCGTTCAGCCGCCCCCGCCCCCGGTTGGCCTCGATGATATGCGCCTGCCGATCGTCATGATGCGCGATATCCTGCTCAAGACCATGTATCGCAAGAATGTCGACATGGTCTCTGAGGTCTCTGAGGCCATCTGCCTGCCGCGCGCGGTAACACAGGAACTGGTGGATCTCGCGCGCGAACAAAAGCTGCTTGAGGCGACGGGGACGTTGCATGCCGGATCGGGCGGCGAAATGGGGTATCAGTTGACCGACGCGGGCAAGTCACGCGCCCTCGACGCGCTGTCGCAATCCGAATATTTCGGCGCCATGCCGGTACCGCTGGCCGTGTACCGCGAACAGATCAAACGCCAGTCGATCCGCAACATACAGATCACCCGGGACGAACTGACCGGGGCCATGGGGCACCTCGTTCTGCCCGATGACCTGCTCGATCACCTCGGCCCGGCCGTGTCCGCGGGCCGTTCGATCCTGATGTATGGCCCGCCGGGTAACGGCAAATCCTCGATCTCGAACGGCATACGCGACGCCATGGGCGACAAGATCTACGTGCCCCGCGCCATCGAATACGCAGGCCAGG
The DNA here is from genome assembly GCA_024742655.1 of Paracoccaceae bacterium. Taxonomy (GTDB): domain Bacteria; phylum Pseudomonadota; class Alphaproteobacteria; order Rhodobacterales; family Rhodobacteraceae; genus Roseovarius. Next base: position 2,493 of record JANSYB010000232.1, read on the forward strand.
TGATTACCGTTTATGACCCGATCGTGCATTCCAAGGCCGAGGTCGAGGTGGATGATCCCAACTCCCTGCGGCGCAAACGGACATTCGATACCCGCTATGTGCGCTGTGAACGGCCCACGGTGATCACCGGGGGCGAACTCAGCCTCGATATGCTGGACCTGGTCTACAACCCAACGGCAAGAACCTACCAGGCGCCACTGCAGCTGAAATCGACCGGTGGCATCTTCATCGTGGACGACCTTGGCCGCCAGGCCGAACCACCGCAAAGCCTGGTGAACCGCTGGATCGTGCCGCTTGAGGAAGCCAAGGATATTCTTGCCCTGCAATCGGGTGAGAAATTCGAGGTGCCGTTCGACACGCTGGTGATTTTCTCGACGAACTTCCACCCCAACGAGATCTTCGACCAGGCCGCGTTGCGCCGGATCTTCTTCAAGATCAAGATCGACGGCCCCAACCAGCAGGATTTCCTGAAAATCTTTGCCATGGTGGCCAAGAAGCGCAAGATGCCGCTGGACGAAGAGACATTGCTGCACCTGTTGAAGGTGAAATATCCCACGATCAACAACGTCTATGCGAACTATCAGCCGATCTTCCTGATCGACCAGATGATCGCGATTTGCGAGTTCGAGGGAATTCCCTACCAGATGCGCCCGGATCTGCTCGACCGGGCGTGGGCCAACATGTTCGTCAAGGACGAAAAGATCGTGAAGTAGGGCACCTTGCCTGCAAGACACGCAGGATGCCTCGAACGGCCCGACCCGACCACTTTTCAACCCCCTGTGCCCCACCTGCAATAGTGGGGGCAGGCAAACGGTGCTAACCTGCTTGCAAAAAAGAGCAGGACAGCATGAAAAAACCCAGTTTGTTGACCTTCACGGTCATGAAGAACGAAGGTCCGTTCATCCTTGAATGGCTGGCCTATCAACGGCTTGTGGGCGTGGATCACATCGTGGTTCTGACCAATGATTGCGACGATGGCACCGACCTGATCCTTGACCGGCTGGATGCCATGGGACTGGTGCGGCACCTGCCCAATCCCTGCGCGCTTTTCGCGCCCGGCACGCCCGGGGCGACCAAACCGCATATCGTCGGGATCGGCTACGCGCGCCAGTTGCGCGAATGGCGCGAGGCCGATTACATCTTTCTGTCCGATGTCGATGAGTTCCCTCTGGTGCGGGTGGGCGATGGTTCTCTCAAGGCCTTGCTGGCAAAGACGGATTACCCGGATGTCATTTCCATGAACGAGATGCTGTTCGGCACCTCGGGTCAGGTTCACTACACGGATAGTCTGATCACGGAAACCTTCACGCAGCGCAGCCTTCTCAATCCACTGGGCCGACAGAAAACGCGCCGCGGGCTGAAATCCATTACCCGCAACAAGCCCGGTGTTCTGAAAATCCGAAATCACCGACCCACGGCGCCCGCGCATCTGGCGACCGATCTGCGGTGGCTCGACGGGTCTGGGCGCGATTTCCCGCTGGATTTGCGGCATGTGCACGAGAAAGGTACCGATTGCCGCGACGCGACCGAGCTTGCGGTCATCAACCATTACACGCTGCGCTCGACCGAAAGTTTTCTCGTCAAGATGGCCCGCGGCGATGCCGTTGCCCCGGAACGCATCAACCTGCGGTATTTCCGCCAGCGCAACAGGAACGAAGAGCACGACACCACCATTCACGCGATGCTGCCGCGCCTGAAAGAAGAGATCGAACGCCTCAAGCGCGATCCGCATCTGGCGGACCTGCACGTCCAGAGCGTCGAGGCCCACAAGGCCAAGATCGCGGCGTTGCGCAATTCACCGGACTTTGCCGAGATCCTGAAGCGACTGAACATCGCGCCCGCGCCATCGACGCAACAGGCGGCTTGATAATCTCCCGGGCTGGCGTCATGTCTGGCGCATGACGTCCCTGCCCTCTCGGTTCGAGCATTGGTTTTCTGCACGCGGCTGGTCCATTCACCCGCACCAGAGGGATATGCTCAAGCGCGCGAATGATCCCGCGCTTTTGCTGATCGCACCGACCGGTGGGGGCAAGACGCTGGCCGGGTTCCTGCCGACGCTGATCGACATCGACGAGCACGGGCATGAGGGGTTGCATACGCTCTATATCTCGCCACTCAAGGCCCTGGCGGCCGATATCCGGCGCAACCTGACCACCCCGATCGAGGAGATGGGCCTGCCCATCCGGGTCGAAGACCGGACCGGCGATACGCCCTCCAGCCGCAAACGCCGGCAACGGGCCGACCCGCCGCATATCCTGCTGACCACCCCCGAAAGCCTGGCCCTGCTTACCTCCTACGAAGATGCGCCGCGCATCTTCAAAGGGTTGAAACGGGTGATCGTCGACGAAATCCACGCCCTGGCCGAAAGCAAACGGGGCGATCAGCTGTTTCTGGCGCTCGGCCGGTTGCAGTCGCTATGTCCCGACCTGCGCCGCGTCGGCCTTTCGGCCACGGTCGAGGATCCGGGCGCCATCGCCCGGCTGCTGGCGCGGCATCCCGATCCTTGCGAGGTGCTGGTCGCCGACCCCGGGCCGGACCCGGATATCGCCATGCTGGAAACGGATGAGGCGCCGCC
>JANSYB010000175.1 GCA_024742655.1 Paracoccaceae bacterium
GACCATTGTCCTTCGGCTCCGGGTGGAAAGGATGCCGCGCCATGCGCGACGGCGAAGTCTACGAGTTCGGTCATGGTGAACCCGCGCCTCAACGCATCGGGATCGGCAATGTCGCCTTCCATGATCCCGGGTGACCCATCCGGCGCATTGTCCGTATAGCTGAAGACGCCGGCCGTGTGGTTGGCAAGCTGTTGTAGCGTTATGACATCGCCGTTCGGCAAAGCGTCAGCGATCTCTGGCAGGTGAACAGCAAGGCGATCGTCAAGTGACAGGGCGCCCTCGTCCTGAAGCTGCAAAATGACGGCTGCTGTCATCATTTTGGTGTTGCTGCCGATCTGGAACGCCATCTCGCATGACATCGGGCGACCAGTTTCGGGGTCTGCCGTGCCAGCGGCACGCGCATAGGTCCATTCCGGCGCTTTCAGCGACAAAACGGCACCGGGCGCTGCGCCAAATGCAGCACTGAGAGGCCCTTCCAGATCGACAGCTGCTGTCAGGACCCCGTCAAGCGCTTCAGCGACGCGCACAGGAACGTCTGCATCTGTCGGGCAAGTCGTGATGTCGACCGCTCGCGCCGAGGTCCCGAACATCACCAACGGCAGCAGGACGGCGCGCGCAAGGGGAAAACGGCTCATGTGGAAATCCTGCAAGACTTTTGAGACCCAGGTGGAGTCAGATTGGTATTTGACAGACGAGTGCTTTGGCCCCGTCCGAAGAGGGGCCAAAGACTTAGCAGTCTTGCGCGGGGAGCATTGTTACATCCGAATAACGTCCATTGGAGGTTGTGATGCGCGCGCAGGCCCCGGTTGCTCGGTTGAACCACCACGTGGTCAGTCCTTCGCTGCGAATGGGTTCGTAGCCAAGGTTCTGGATGCCCATCTCCGCCTGTCCGGCCCGGGCGCCCTCAAACGAAGACAGATCAGAAGAACTCCCAACGGCTGGTGTGCCAGAGGAACCGGTGTCCTCGACACAACCTGCCAGTGCTGCAAAAGAAGCGATAGCGATCAGAAGCTTGCCATTTTTATTCACGATAATTTCCAGTTTCTAGAGATGAGAACAGTAGAAATGAAACACACGTTCGAGGTCACTCATACGCGAGGGAAAATCTGCGATCTCCTCGCTGATGACGCGCACACAGAAGTGATAAACAAATACCGACAACACGCCGCGCCGACACAAAACGTTTCTGAATTTTTCAGCGCTCTGGTACGCGTCTACAGAAACGTACTACAAACACCGTCAGGGTATTTATCTGGCGATGTGCCACAAGTGAGAAGATCTGCGCGTTGCTGAGGATTACTCGTGACTTGCTGCGGCAGCGCACCCAAACTTTGCGGGCGGGCCTATCACTTTCACCGCTTCACAGGTCTGCGGGACCGCCATTACGGGCCACGCGTCTGATCCATGACACGACCTTCGCAAGCGCCGGTTCGCGCTCGCGCGCTTCCTTGCAACACACTCTATAGGTCCGGTCCTCCAGACAATGCGTGCCCAAGCCCAGGTCGACCAGGCTACCCTCGCAGATCGCTGCCGACGCCACGAAATCCGGCAGTATGGCTGCGCCAAGCCCGGCCTTGGCGGCCTCCAGCGACAGGACGTAATGCGTGCAACGCACCCAATCAGGGTCGTTCGGTAGCGCAACCGATGCGGCCCTCGCCAAGCTGCGCCAATCGTCTCCCAATTCAGGCAGAACGAGGTCCGTCGTGATCAAGGGAACAGTATCAATGCAGCCGCCGCTGACCAGCCCGGGCGCTGCGGCAGCGATGACCTTTTCTTCAAAGAGATCGAATGACGCGTAGCCCGCGCTTACCTGTTGCGGCGTTATGATGCAGTCTGCCGACGCTTGGGTCAGCTCCGGATCCTCGGAATACAGCCTCAGCTCGATATCCATGTTCGGGTGCAGTTCTTTGAATTCAGCGAGACGTGGCACCAGCCAGAATGGGCCAAAAGACGAACAGACGGCGACGCTTATTATGGAATGCTCAAGGCCGACTGCTTCCGCGAGGGACATGTCCAGAATGCCGAACGCCCTCGAGAGCCCTTCCGCAAGGCGCTGCCCTGTATTTGTCAACACAAGACCGCGTCCGGACCGTATAAACAGGTCTTCTCCAAGCGAGCGCCTGAGATCGGCAAGCTGATGGCTGATTGCACTCGGCGTGACGCCCAATTCCTCTGCCGCCCGTGCAATCGATCCGTGCCGCGCTGTCACCTCGAAACACTCCAGACGGCGAAAAATGCTCGGATCTCTGCGCTTGGACATGAAATTACCGCACCATTTCTTGCTGGATTGCTCAAAAGATATCTGACGGTACTGCCAACCCGGCGCCCAATGCAATCATACGAGACGTGCTGCAAAGCATATCGGAATGTGCATTCCGAGGCACTCTAGTATCCGTCGCGTGCAAGGGCCCAAATTGCTGGCAAGATTGCAGCAGTCACGGTGGCACGAAATGATGCCGATTTGGCACGGTAACTCTGTGCCCGCATTGCCCAAGTAACGTAGCGATTTCCCCGCTGCTATCAGTCAGTTATGAGATAGCGATCTGGAGGAAAATGGCGGAGACGAAGGGATTCGAACCCTCGAGACGGTTTCCCGCCTACTCCCTTAGCAGGGGAGCGCCTTCGACCACTCGGCCACGTCTCCGTCGACGCGTTTATCGAAAGCGGGTCGGGGGGGCAAGTCGGATTTTTGCCCTTCGCGACCGGATCACTATCACCGGGCCTTCGGGTCGAAAGATGCCGGCAAGAACATCTTCCCGGCATGCAACGGCCACGCACAGCCGGTCTACGCCTCGAAGAGACGATGCGAAACCGCGGCACAGATACGGCCGGCCGCGATCCCCAATCCGGGGTCGCGTGCCCCTGGCACCCCGGCTCAGGTGTTGAACAGGAAGTGCAGGACGTCGCCGTCCTTGACGATATAGGATTTGCCCTCGGCGCGCATCTTGCCCGCCTCCTTGGCGGGTTGTTCGCCGCCCAGCTCGACGAAATCGTCATAGGCGATGGTTTCGGCGCGGATGAAACCCTTTTCGAAATCGCCGTGGATGACCCCGGCGGCCTGAGGGGCGGGGGTGCCCTGCCGAATTGTCCAGGCGCGGGCTTCCTTGGGGCCGACAGTAAAATAGGTCTCCAGTTGCAAGAGCGCGTAGCCTGCCTTGATCAGACGGTCCAGGCCCGGCTCCGACAGGCCCATCTCTTCAAGGAACATCGCGGCCTCGTCCGCGTCCAGTTGGCTGATCTCTTCCTCGATCTGGGCCGAGATGATGACACTGGCGGCACCCTGCTCGGCGGCCATCGCCTCGACCGCCCTGGAAAAATCATTTCCGGTGGCGGCACTGCCCTCGTCCACGTTGCAGACATAGAGAATGGGCTTGGTCGTCAGCAGCTGCAGGGTCTTCCAGGCGCGGGCGTCCTCGGCGTCAACCTCGACCACGCGGGCGGGTTTGCCGTCTTCCAGCGCGGCTTGTGCGGCCGCCAGAAGCCTGTCCTGCTGCACGGCTTCCTTGTCGTTGCCCTTGAGCTTGCGCACAAGACCCGAGCGGCGTTTCTCGATCGACTCCAGATCGGCCAGCATCAGTTCGGTCTCGATCACCTCGGCATCGGCCACCGGGTCGACACGGCCCTCCACATGGGTGACATCGCCATCCTCGAAACAACGCAACACATGGGCGATCGCATCCACCTCGCGGATATTGGCGAGAAACTGGTTGCCCAGACCCTCACCCTTGCTGGCGCCTTTCACGAGGCCCGCGATATCGACAAAGGTCATGCGGGCGGGGATGATCTGTTTGGATTGGGCGATCGCGGCCAGCGTATCAAGCCGCGCATCAGGCACGTTGACCTCACCCACATTGGGTTCGATCGTGCAGAAGGGAAAATTGGCTGCCTGCGCCGCGGCGGTCCGCGTCAGCGCATTGAACAGCGTCGACTTGCCCACGTTGGGCAGCCCCACGATCCCCATCTTGAAGCCCATCTTGCGCACCTCTCATCCTGATTTCCGGGCATGTAGGGCGGGCATGCGGGGAAGGTCAAGCAGGGCATTGATTTCCGCCCGTCTTTGCGCCAAACCCGGGGCGTTCAGCCAAGGATGACCGCATGACCCGTATCGACGCCAAATTCGCAGAGCTTCAGGCCGCAGGCAAGAAGGCCTTCGTGGCCTACGTGATGGCCGGTGACCCGGATTACGACACGTCCCTGGAGGTGGTGAAGGGCCTGCCGGGTGCGGGTGTGGACATCATCGAGCTGGGTTTGCCGTTTACCGATCCCATGGCCGACGGACCCACGATTCAGCTGGCCGGCCAACGTGCGCTGGAGGCGGGCATGACCCTGCAACGTACGCTCGACATGGCGGCGGAATTCCGCAAGACCGACGACAGCACGCCGATCGTCCTGATGGGCTATTACAACCCGATCTACAATCGTGGCGTGGACAAGTTCCTGACCGATGCCAAGGCCGCCGGCATTGACGGGCTGATCGTGGTGGACCTGCCACCCGAAGAGGATGATGAACTTTGCATGCCCGCGCAAAAGGCCGGCCTGAATTTCATTCGTCTCGCCACGCCCACGACCGATGACAAGCGCCTGCCGAAGGTGCTGACCAATACATCGGGCTTTGTCTATTACGTTTCGATCACCGGGATCACCGGTGCGGCTGCCGCCGAGGCCGCAGATGTCGGCCCCGAAGTGACACGGATCAAATCGGCCACCGACCTGCCGATTGTCGTGGGGTTCGGCATCCGCACGCCCGAGGCCAGCCGCGACATCGCAAGCGTGGCCGATGGCTGCGTGGTTGGGTCCGCCATCGTGGCCAAGCTGGGCGAGGGCGACAGCCCCGCGCAGGTACTGAGCTTTGTCAAAGGTCTGGCCGACGGGGCGCATTCGGCCTGATCCACAAGTCTCGACCGCCGCCGGGCACGGGCAGAATAGGGCAAACCCGGCACCGTTATCGACCCGCTCTTTCCAGAGTTGGTCGTGCGGATCACGCATCGTGCATCACCGCGTGACGCGCCCGCCGTCGAAGACCGGGATGACCGACACATTGGCAAGCGCACTGCCGGCCGCGCGGTGGGACGGGCCGCAAGACCCAAGGCGGCACCTGATTGCAAGAAGTGATCCACCGATTGTTTCACCTTCTGTACGCGTTCCCCGGGGTCAAGTCAGCCAAGCGACACGTCAAGCATCATCATCGCGATCAACCCGGCCAGCAGACCGGCCGTGGCGGCGGCCTGATGCCCGTGACGGTGGGTTTCGGGGATAATCTCGTGGCTGATGATATACAGCATCGCCCCGGCGGCAAGGCTGAGGCCGGGCGGCAGAAGCTGCGCGGATATCTGAACAGCGGAGACGCCGATCAATCCGCCCACCGGTTCGATCAGCCCTGTCAGCAGCGCAACCAGAAAGGCGAATCCGGCGCGATACCCCTGCCCCCGAAGCGCCAGGGCGACCGCCAACCCCTCGGGTGCATTCTGCAGCCCGATGCCGGTGGCCAGAGCCATGCCGTTGGCGATATCGCCACCGCCGAAGCCCACGCCGACGGCCAGACATTCGGGGAAGTTGTGGATGGTGATGGCGAAGACAAACAGCCAGATCTTCGAAAGGCGACCCGGGTCCGCCCCCTCGGGGCCGGACACGAAATGGCGGTGCGGCAGGATCGCGTTCAGCCCCGCGACCATGGCCGCGCCCGCCGCGATGCCCGCAGAGCTTACAAGCGCGGACATGCCCCTTGTGCCATAGAGCGCCTCGCCCGCCTCGATTCCCGGCACGATCAGCGAAAAGAAGGACGCCGACAGCATCACGCCAGCCGCAAAGCCCAGCATCATATCGCGCGTTCGCGGAATGAC
>JANSYB010000415.1 GCA_024742655.1 Paracoccaceae bacterium
ACAGCGTCTGGGTGAGCTGATCATCTTCGACACCACCTGCACCGACAACCGCGCAACGGTCTCCCTGTCCGAATTCGAGCCCTATTTCACCGGCATGATCGTGCGCGCCGAGGCGCCGCTGAAACAGATTTCCCGCGCGCATGTGGCCGAGGACGCGCCGCCGCATTGGTTCTGGGGCCAGTTCGCCGGGTTCAAGCGCCAGTTCGGGGAAATCGCGCTTGGCTCTTTCGTGGCGAACCTTCTGGCAGTGTCGGTCGCGCTTTTTGCGCTGCAGGTTTATGACCGGGTGATCCCGCACCAATCCGAGGCGACGCTTTGGGTTCTGGCCGCGGGTGCCGGCATCGCCCTGATGATGGAGGCGTTTCTCAAGATCGCCCGCGCCCGCCTGATGGACGGGGCGGGGCGGCAAATCGAATTGGGCGTGCAGGGCCTTTTGATGAACCGCGTGCTCGGCATGCGCTCGGAACTGGCCGGGCGGCAGCCGTCGCAACTTTTCGCGGCGATGCGCGAATTTGGCTCCGTGCGCGAATTCTTCACCGCCTCGACCGTCGGCACGCTGGCGGATGTGCCATTCATTTTCGTTTTCCTGCTGCTGGTCAGTTCGATCGCGGGCAACGTGGTCTGGGTGCTGATCGCGGGCGGGATCCTGATGGTTCTGCCGGGCTTTTTCCTGCAAAAGAAGATGATCGCCCTCACGCGCGAGACGCAAGGCGCCTCGGCCAAGTCCTCGCGCCTGTTGCACGAGGCGATCTTCGAGCTCGACACGCTCAAGACGCAACGCGCCGAGGACCGCTTTCGCCGCATCTGGACGGAGCTGACCACCTTGCAGGCGATGAAATCGAGTGAGCAGCGCAAGCTGGCCTCGACCCTGACCTACTGGAGCCAGGCGGTGCAGCAGGGCACCTATGTGGCGGCGGTCATCATGGGCACCTACCTTGTCTTTGCCGGGCAGTTCACCGTGGGCACGATCATTGCCGTGGGCATCCTGACCAGCCGAACGCTGGCGCCGCTGACGCAGCTTGCCGGCACCATGGCACGTTGGAGCAACGTCAGATCCGCGCTTGACGGGATGGAGGTGATCGCCGGCGCCGAGCAGGACAGCGAAGAGGCGCGCAGCTACCTGCGACGCGAGACGCTTGAGGGGGGGTATGACCTGCGCGAGGTGCAATTCGCCTATTCCGACGAGGGCGCGCCGGTTCTGGATATTCCCGCCCTGTCAATCAAACCCGGGCAGCGCCTTGCCATCCTGGGCACCAACGGATCGGGCAAATCGACCTTTCTCAAACTGCTTTCCGGGCTCTATGCACCGTCACGGGGCCGCGTGATGGTGGACGGCACCGACATGAACCAGATCGAGCCGCGCGACCTGCGCCGCCTGATCGGCTATCTGGGGCAGGATGTGCGGCTCTTTACCGGAACGCTGCGCGAGAACCTCAACCTGACCTTGCTGGAACGCGACGACGACCGGCTGATGGCGGCGCTGGATTTCGCGGGGCTGGGCCAGTTCGTCAAGTCGCACCCCAAGGGGCTTGAGCTGGATATCCTTGATGGCGGGCAGGGGCTGTCGCAGGGGCAAAGGCAATCCATCGGCTGGGCGCGGCTGTGGTTGCAGGATCCCAGGATATGTCTGCTGGATGAACCCACCGCCGCCCTCGACCAGACGCTTGAGCGGACTTTGGTCAGCCGGCTGGAAAGCTGGCTTGCGGGTCGCACGGCGGTGATCGCCACGCACCGGGTGCCGATTCTGCAACTGACCGACCGGACGCTGATCCTGCAACAGGGGCGGCTGGCCGTGGACGGGCCGCGCGATCAGGTGCTGGCGCATCTGGCGCAGACCGGGACGGGAGGATCCTGAGATGGCGATGATCCCCTCGGCCACCTCGCTGGCCGGTCAGCTGAACGAGCGCATGAGGGGCCCCAGTCTGACGATCTGGCTGTGCGCGGCCTCGGTCTGGCTTTTCATTCTATGGGCCGCCTTTGCGTGGGTCGACGAGATCGTGCGCGCCAATGGTGCGTTCATTTCCTCTTCGCGCCCGCAGATCATCCAGAACCTCGAAGGCGGCATCCTGTCCGAACTGATGGTGCAGGAAGGCGATGTGGTGGAACGCGGCGACACGCTGGCCCGCCTGCATGGCACGCAGTTCCGCTCTTCGGTGGATGACCTGATCGACCAGATCGCGGCACAGGACATCCGCCGCATGCGGCTCGAGGCGGAACTGGCCGGTCAGTTCAATTTCGAAGTGCCGGGGGACCTGGCCCGGCGCACGCCCGAGATCGTGGCCTCCGAAAAGGCGCTTCTGAAGGCGCGGCAGGCCGACTATGTCAAGCGCAGCGAGGGGGCCAAGGCCGTTCTGGAGCAAGCCGCGGAGGAGCGCCAGCTGCTGGAGAACCTGCTCGAAAAGAGGATCGTCGCACTGATCGAGGTGACGCGCGCGCGCAAGGCCCATGCGGATGCGCAGAAACGCTATGACGAGATCGTGACGCAAACCGAGCTGGAGCGGGCGCAGGACTACTCCGACACGCTCAAGGAACTGGCCACGTTGCGCCAGAACCTCAAGTCGAGCGAGGATCAGCTGAACCGCACCGTTCTGGTCAGCCCGATGCGGGGCATCGTCAACAATGTGGGTGTCACGACGATCGGCGGCGTGGTGCGGCCCGGCGAACAGATCCTGGAGATCATCCCGCTGGACGAGGAGTTGTTCGTAGAGGCCCGCGTGCCGCCCGAGGATATCGCCAACATCCGACGTGGGCAGGAGGCGACGATCAAGCTGACGGCCTATGACTACACGATCTATGGCACGCTGAAGGGACGCGTCGATTTCATCTCCGCCGACACGTTCAAGGATGAGCGCGCCCGCGACCCCGACGGCGATCCGCATTACAAGGTTTCGCTGCGCGTGGACATGTCCGGGCTGACCCCGCGCCAGAGCCGGATCGAAATCCGCCCCGGCATGCAGGCCCAGGTCGAATTGCACACCGGCGGCAAGACGGTGCTGCAGTACCTGCTCAAACCGCTCTACAAAAGCAAGGAAGCCTTCCGCGAGCCGTAGGGCCAAGAATTTTCGCAGAAAATACTGCGAATTTTCTCGCGCGTGGCATCGTTGGCGGGGTAGGGTTTTGCCGGGCTGGATGTTTCTTCTGGCCAGACAAGCCTTCACGCGGCAAAGTCTACCCATTCAAAAGGGAGGATGACATGCTGGATACAACCTTGGCGGATGAGGTTCAGGGCTTTCTGAACGGGTTCGGCGCGGCACTGGCGGCAGGCGATATCGACGCGGTGGCGGAGATGTTCGAGGAGGAGTGCTATTGGCGCGACCTGGTGAGTTTCACCTGGAACATCAAAACCCTGGAAGGCCGCGATCAGGTGCGCGACATGCT
>JANSYB010000515.1 GCA_024742655.1 Paracoccaceae bacterium
ATCAAGGCCGCGCCAAGCGCCAGACCGAACACCCCGTCCATCAGTGCCGTCACGCCCCATTTGACGAAACCGGTCCATTGCGCCGCGCCCTGTGCCGCCGCCTCGGCCACGTGGTGGATCCAGTCGTAAAGTGCCGGCCAGCCCATCTGATCCAGCGCGTGCAGGATAATCGAGCCACCGACCCACAGCATCGCCGCGGTGCCCACGACCATCAGCAACACCATGAAGCCCGGCATGGCGCGCACGATGCCGCGGCCCAGGGCGCGGGTCAGACCCATTCGGCCCCGCTCGGCCATGTAAAGCCCGACATCGTCGGCCTTCACGATCAGCGCGACCGCACCGTAGACAAGCACGGTGATCCCGACGGCCACCATCGCCAGTGTCGCCGCCTCCATCCAGAAATTGCTTTCGGGGATGGCGGCCAGGGCAATGGTCATGATCTCGGCCGACAGGATGAAATCGGTCTTGATCGCCCCGGCGACCTTTTCCTCTTCGAGATGCGCCGCATCGCCCTCGGTATGGGTGCCATCTGGGCCGCCATGCCCCTTTCCAAAGCCCAGCGCGTGCGCCACCTTTTCCGCGCCCTCGTAACACAGGTACATGCCCCCCAGCATCAGCAAGGGCGGAATGAGCCAGGGGGCGAAGGCAGACAGGGCCAGCCCGGCGGGCAAAAGGAACACCAGTTTGTTGACCAGAGAGCCCCGCGCGATACGCCACACGATCGGTAGTTCACGCGCCGGGGCAAAGCCCTGCATGTATTTCGGGGTGACCGCGGCGTCATCGATCACCGCACCGGCGGCCTTGGAGCCGGCCTTGGCCGCCTGCCCGGCCACGTCGTCGATGGACGCGGCCGCCATCTTGGCAATCCCCGCCACGTCATCCAGCAATGCCATCAAGCCGCTCATGCCCTGTCCCCGTCCTGTTGCTGCGCTGATCCGGTCCGTTCCTAGGTCCGACGTTAGCGCCACCAAGTCAAGCCCTACGGGGTTTGCGATAACGGTTATCGCTAACAGCCTGAAAAGCGGTCTTTTCCGCCTTTCGGCCTCGCCGTGCGCCGTCTATACGGCCCTCAACCCGATCCATGCAGGAGAGACGCCATGACCATCACCGTCGGCATCAACGGTTTCGGCCGCATCGGCCGCTGCACCCTGGCCCATATCGCCGCCAGCACGCGCAACGACATCCGCGTCACCAAGGTCAACGCGACCGGCCCGCTGGAGACCGCAGCCCACCTGATGAAATACGACAGCGTGCATGGCCGGTTCCCGAACGAGATCACGCTTGGCGACGGCACGATGGATCTGGGTCGCGGCCCGATGGAGATGTTCTCGACCTACGACATGGATGAGCTGGACTGGTCCGGCGTCGATGTCGTGCTGGAATGCACCGGCAAGTTCAACGACGGCGAGAAGGCGAAAAAGCATCTCGAGCGCGGCGCGGGCAAGGTTTTGCTGTCGGCGCCGGGCAAGAATGTCGACCGCACCGTGGTCTACGGCGTCAATGATGGCGATCTGCAGCCCGGCGAGCGGATGATCTCGAACGGATCGTGCACCACCAACTGCCTGGCGCCGGTGGCCAAGGTCCTGCACGAGGGTATCGGGATCGAAAGCGGGATCATGACAACGATCCACGCCTATACCGGTGACCAGCCCACGCTGGACCGCCGGCACAGCGATCTCTACCGCGCGCGCGCCGCGGCCATGTCGATGATCCCCACCTCAACCGGTGCGGCCAAGGCCCTGGGCGAGGTACTTCCCGACCTCAAGGGCAAGCTCGACGGCTCCGCCATCCGGGTGCCCACGCCCAACGTGTCCGCCGTGGATCTGACCTTTCTCGCCAAGCGCGACGTGACCGAGGCCGATGTGAATGCAGTCGTCGCCGAGGCGGCCGCGGGCCCGATGAAGGGCATCCTTGGCTATGACCCGGAACCCAAGGTCTCGATCGATTTCAACCACACCGAGGAAAGCTCGATCTTTGCCCCCGACCAGACCAAGGTCACCGGCGGCCGGCTGGTGCGGGTGCTGGCATGGTATGACAACGAATGGGGCTTTTCGTGCCGGATGGCCGACGTGGCCGTGGCCATGGGGCGCCTGACCTAATTCGCCACGCTGCGGACAAGCAAGACACCCCCGGTGCCCACGCACCGGGGGTTTTCATTCAATGCATGGAAAAACCGCATAAACCCTGGTCATAAAGCGGCCTTTCTATCACTGGCGTCGCATATACCCGCTGGGTCGGACCGGTCATGTTGCCCCTAGCAGCAGGCGCTCTGCTGTGATGACAGCACAGATATGACCACATGAAGGATTGGTTCCATGACACGTATGATTGCACTCGCTCTCGCCATTGCCCTGGGAACGGCAGCCTCGGCATCGGATGACGACATTCTGGCCGACACCGCCACAGCCCAGAAGATCACGACTCACCTGACCGAACAGGGCTACGCGGTACGCAAGATCGAATTGGATGACGGCCTTTACGAGGCCTACGCCATGAAGGACGGACAGCGCTACGAGGTCTACCTCGATTCGGCGCTCAATATCGTCAAGATCGAGCGCGACGATTGAGGACAGTCGGGCGGCGCCGGCATCGGCCGCGCCGCCCTTCGGAAAGGTCACACCATGACAAGTTACAAGATCTGGGATCCTTTGGTGCGTGTCTTTCACTGGTCGCTGGTGGCCGGTTTC
>JANSYB010000604.1 GCA_024742655.1 Paracoccaceae bacterium
TGAATGGCCGCGATCGCCGCCTTGCAGCCGGCATCGGCCGCCTTGGCGGCGTGACGGATGAAAACCTGCTCTTCCTCGGATTTTATCAGCCGCAGCGCGTCCACCATGCCGGTGATGTCGACCCAGCGACCCGCTGCAACCCCGTCCTTCAGCCGCGCGCCCATCCCCAGCGACAGACCCGAGGACCAATGCTCGAGCCCGACGGTTTTGCCCGCCCAATCCGCCCCGAGATGGGTCACCAGCTTGTCCGCGGCCGTCTCCGAATCCGAATGGCCAACAAAATGCGCATTGCGCACCATGTTGCGGATCGCCACCTGTTCCATTTGCCGTGTGACCAGCACGAGATCGCCCTCAGCGGGCACGATCAGGATATGCGGCGCGAAATATCCCCAGTGATCCAACCCGATGAGGTAAAAGATATTCTCCGGAGCGCTGAGCAGGGCGATATCGACACCCTGGGCCGCCATCTGCGCGCGGGTTGCGTCAACACGGCGCGCGAGTTCGGCCTCGGTAAAGGGGTTGGAATGCATGGGCTCTCTCCTGTTTGTGCGATGCTGTCACGCGGAAAGCGGCGCGCCTGTCCTGTCCGCGTCATCCCATGTCGGTCACCCGACAGATTGCCCGGGGACGGGACTGCCACTATGATAAGCAGGACGTTCGCTTGGAGTGGCACATGGATCAACCCGTTTCGGATGACACAACGGACCGCGCGGCCATTCTTGCGAAACCGCGCATGGATGGCGGGCGCAATGCGCGCGCAAAGATCGGTTTTGTCCTGATCCCCAACGAACAGACCATCGAAGAGGACATGATCCGTCACATGCCGGAAGGTGTGGGCGCCTATTTTGCACGCGCCCCGATGCCGCGCGAAATCTCGACCGAAAGCCTGGCACAGGTGAAGGGTTCATTGGCCGAAGCCGCGGCGCGCATCCTGCCCGATGACGGGCTGGATGTCATAGCCTTTGCCTGCACCTCCGGCACCGTGGCCGTGGGAGAGGACGCAACCCATGCCGAGCTGGCCAAGGGCGCGTGCGGAGCGAAGACCGCATCACTGGCCGGTGGCGTGCGCAAGGCGCTGACGGCGATGGGGGTCAAGCGGCTGGTTCTGGGCAGCCCCTATATCGCAGAGCTCAACGCCAATATGGTGCGCTATCTGGCCGGCGCGGGGTTCGAGCTGCTGGATGCCCACGGCATGGGCCTGCGCTACGACACCGAGATGATCCGCGTGACGCCGGATTATATCTATGACTATGCCCATGCGCTTGACCGGCCCGATGCAGACGCCGTGCTGCTGAGTTGCGGCGCGTTGCGCAGCATCGACGTTGTGGACGCGATCGAGCGATCGCTGGGAAAACCGGTGATCTGCTCGAACCAGGCAATGCTTTGGGACTGCCTGCGGCTGGCCGGAATTGACGACAGGCTGCCCAATCTGGGGCGCCTGTTGCGCGAACACTGACGCGCAGCGGCATTTTCTTCTGCGAAGAAAATGCAGGCAGAAAATTCGCAGAATTTTCTGCCCCGCTCAGAGCGGGCGCATCCAGAATTGCAGCGGATGATCGGTTTCCCGCTCCTGGTCGATGTCCTTCCATCGAAAATGCGCCACTGCGCCCTCGACCGGCGTGTAACCACGCTTGCGCCAGAACGGGTCGAGCGGCGCGTAGTCCGAAGGCTTCAAAGGGTGGCTGGCGGGCCGGACCACGCCGCAGAAGGCCGAATACCGGCGGCCCAGCGCACGCGCATGCGCCTCCCGGGCATCGAAAAACGCGTGACCGATGCCCTGTCCGCGATAGGCGGGCAAGAGCACGCTTTCCGCGCAATAGAAGATATCCGCCAGCGCGATCCCCTGCCCGCCAAAGGCCGCGCCGAAATCGTCGGCATGCTCTTCCATCGGCGTGCCCGTGGACGCGCCCACGATCCGCCCGCCATCAAAGGCTGCAACCAGAATGGCATTCGCACTGTCGCGGTAAGCCTGCAGATAGGCCCGCTCGTAGGCGGCATCACCGTCATAAAGATACGGCCAGTCACGGAACACCTCTATCCTGAGCCGCGCGACGTCATCCAGCGCGTCCAGAAGATCGTTCCCGTCCAGCCGTTCGACCCGGATCATTCCGAAACCTGGCGCGTCCAGTCGGCAAGATTGTAATAGGTTACCACCCGCGTGATCA
>JANSYB010000622.1 GCA_024742655.1 Paracoccaceae bacterium
CGCATTTCGCGGATGGTATGCAGCGCGGCTTCATGCTAGGCCATCCCGCATGAGCCAGCTGCCCACAAAGGCCGAGATTCTGCAGTGGATTTCGGACAACCCGACCCTCACCTCGAAACGCGATATCGCCAAGGCCTTTGGCATCAAGGGCGCCGCGCGGATCGACCTGAAACGCATCCTCAAGGAGCTTGAGGCCGAGGGGCATCTGGAGAAGCGCAAGAAAACCTATCGCGACCCAGAAAAGCTGCCCCCCGTCAGCGTGCTTCAGGTGTCGGGACAAACACCGGACGGTGAATTGCTGGCCCGCCCGATGGAATGGCATGGCGAGGGGGTGGAGCCCGTGGTGCTGGTGATCCCGCGCGCCTCGGACCCGGCCATGGGAGAGGGCGACCGCATCCTCGCGCGCCTGACCGAGGTCAAGGGAGAGCAACACCATTACGAGGGCCGCCTGATCCGGCGCATCGGCACCAACCCGCGCAAGATACTGGGCGTCTTTCGCAAACGTGCCGAGGGCGGGCGCATCCTGCCCATCGACAAGGGCGACGGCAAGGAATGGGTCGTTCCCGCGGGTGCCACCGGCGGGGCCAAGGACGGCGAGTTGATCGAGGCCGAGCAATCGGGGCCCAAGGATCGCATGGGCCTGCCGCGTGCACGTGTCGTCGAACGGCTGGGCGATCCGACCGCCCCCAAGGCGGTTTCGCTGATCGCAATTCATCAGCACGGCATCCCCGACGATTTCCCCGACGAGGTGATCGAAGAGGCCGACCGGATGAAGCCCGCCGGCCTCAAGGGGCGCGAAGATATGCGCGACATGCCACTGGTCACGATCGACCCGGCCGACGCGCGCGACCATGACGACGCTGTCTGGGCCCATGCCGACGATGACCCCCGCAACGAGGGCGGCCATGTCATATGGGTCGCCATCGCGGACGTGGCACATTACGTGCAACCCGGCACCGCGCTGGACGGCGAGGCGCGCAAGCGCGGCAATTCCAGCTATTTCCCGGACCGTGTCGTGCCGATGCTGCCCGACCGGCTGTCGGGTGACCTGTGTTCGCTGCACGAAGGCGTACCGCGCGCCTGCGTCGCCGTCCGGATGCAGATCGACGCCCATGGTGAAAAGGTGGGGCATCGTTTCGAGCGCGGGCTGATGCGGTCTGCCGCCACGCTGAATTACCAGGAGGTGCAACAGGCCATCGACGGCGCGCCGAATGACAAGTGCGGCCCCCTGATGGACGAGGTGATCAAACCCCTTTTCGCCGCCTACCATGCACTGGAACAGGCCCGCAAACGGCGCCAGCCGCTGAACCTCGACCTGCCCGAACGCAAGGTCGTGCTCAGCGACGAGGGCAAGGTGCTGTCGGTCAACTTCGCCGATCGGCTGGACACCCACCGCCTGATCGAGGATTTCATGGTGCTGGCCAACGTGGCCGCCGCCGAAACCCTGATCGCCAAGAAATCCCCGCTGCTGTTCCGTGTGCACGAGGAACCGCCGCCCGAAAAACTCGACACCCTGCGCGACGTGGCAGAGGCGGCCGGCCTGACGCTGGCCAAGGGGCAGGTTCTGAAAACCGGGCACCTCAATCAGCTGTTGAATGCCGCACAGGACACCGACCATTCCGAGGTCATCAACATGGCCACGCTGCGTTCGATGACACAGGCCTATTACGCGCCGTCGAATTTCGGACATTTCGGGCTGGCGCTACAGGCCTATGCGCATTTCACCTCGCCCATCCGGCGGTATGCCGACCTGATCGTGCACCGGGCGCTGATCTCGGCGCATGGCTGGGGCGAGGATGGGCTGTCGAAACAGGACGAGGACCGCCTGCAATCCACCGCCGAGCATATTTCCGAAACCGAGCGACGTTCGATGACGGCCGAGCGCGATACGAATGACCGCTACCTGGCCGCCTTTCTGTCGGAACGTGTGGGCGAGGAATTCACCGGCCGCATCAGCGGTGTGGCCAAGTTCGGCGTCTTCGTGCGGCTGGACGACACCGGCGCCGATGGCCTGATCCCGGTTCGCGCGCTCGGGCGGGAGTATTTCCATTTCGACCGCGACGCGGGCACCCTGATGGGGTCGGACAC
>JANSYB010000487.1 GCA_024742655.1 Paracoccaceae bacterium
CCAGCCAGATCAGGTAGGCCGCGCCGATCCACTTCAGCGCCGTGAACAGCGTGGCCGAGGCAAGCACCAGAGCGCCCAGCCCGGCCAGCGAGGCGGTCATCGCCACGAAATCGCCAAGCGCCACCCCGGTGGCCGAGGCCAAGGCCACCCTCCGCCCCTGGCTCAGCGCATAGGACAGCACCAAGAGCACGGTCGGCCCCGGGATCAGCAAAAGCGCGGTCGAGGCGGCGACGAAGGCAAGCCAGAGATCAAGCGGCATCAATGCATTCCCCTTTCAAAGAACCCGGCCCGCCACGGCATCCAGCCTGGCGATCAGGTCAGGATCGCGGGCGTCCGGCGCGGTCAGGATGGCATTGTCCAGCGCCCGGTCGCATCCATGCGGGCAGGGTGTGCGATCTGCACCCAGAAGGTCGGGCAGGCGGCGCACCATCTCGCGGCCCTTGTCGGCATTGCCCATCAGCGTGGCGATGATCTGGGCCACGTCGACCTCGCCATGCTGTGGGTGCCAGCTGTCGTAATCGGTGACCATGGCGACCGAGGCGTAACAAAGCTCCGCCTCGCGGGCCAGCTTGGCCTCGGGCATGTTGGTCATACCGATGACATCCGCGCCCCACGCTTCGCGGTACATCCTGGATTCGGCCAGCGTGCTGAACTGGGGCCCCTCCATGGCAAGGTAGGTGCCGCCGCGATGTACGGTGATCCCGGCGCCCCTGGCCGCGGTTTCGCAGGCGTCCCCAAGGCGCGGGCAGGTCGGGTGCGCCACGCTGACATGGGCCACGAAGCCCTGACCGAAGAATGATTTTTCGCGCGCGAAGGTACGGTCGATGAACTGATCGACGATGACGAAATCACCCGGTGCCATGGTCTCGCGGAAGGAGCCACAGGCCGAAACGGCGATCACGTCGGTCACGCCCAACCGTTTGAGCGCGTCGATATTGGCGCGATAGGGCACGGTGGTGGGCGAATGAACATGCCCCCGCCCGTGCCGCGGCAGGAAAGCCATTTGCACACCGTTCAGCGTGCCCGTCAGGATGGCATCGGACGGCGCCCCCCAAGGGCCCTGGACGGTGGTCCAGCGTGCCTCTTCCAGCCCGTCGATATCATAGATACCGGACCCGCCGATGATTCCCAGGATCGTTTTCGCCATGCCCTGCCCTCCGCGCCATTCAGCGCAGCCAAGCGCGGCACGGGGCCAAGTTCAAGCCCTAAACGATCTTGTGACGATCCGACTCAGGCCGCGCCCAGGGTGCACAGGTCGCGTTTGCCCAGAAGTGATGTCACGACCCGGCCTTCATCGGAGTCGCGGATGCCAAAACCATAGCCACGCAGCCGGAATTTCCATTCACGCTCTGATACGGACAGATCGCGTTCCCGCATCACCAGCGTGCGGATGTCTTGTGTGTTCAGTCCCATCGTTTCCTACCCTTCCACAGTAGATCACTGAAACCGGGATAGTTTGTGCATGTGGCGACAATCGAACGGGATTATGGCAGCTCTGGTATATATTCGGGGCACCCGCGCTCAGCGCGTCTGGGGCAAGCGAGCCACGGTGTCGTGGCAGGGGCAGGTTGTCAGATGATCGTTAACCATGCCGACAGCCTGCATGAACGCGTAGACAATGGTGGGCCCGCAGAACTTGAAGCCGCGTTTCTTCAAATCTTTCGAAATTGCGCGGGAAATTTCCGTCTCCGTCGGCACCTCGGCAAGCGTGGTCCAGCGGTTCTGGAGCGGGCTGCCGCCCATGTAGCGCCACAGGTAGGTATCGAACCCCTGCTCGGCCTCGATCTGCTGCCAGGCCCGAGCGTTGGTGATCGTCGCCTCGATCTTGCCGCGGTGCCGGATGATACCGGCATCACCCAGCAGGCGGCGCACGTCCTCCTCGCCCCATGTGGCGATGATATCTGGATCAAACCCCTGAAATGCCTCACGAAAGTTTTCGCGCTTCTTGAGGATCGTGATCCAGCTGAGCCCGGCCTGGAACCCATCCAGGATCAGCTTTTCCCACAGCGCCCGGCTGTCCCATTCGGGCACGCCCCATTCGGTGTCGTGATAGGCTTCGTAGATGGGATCGGACCCCACCCAGCCGCATCTCTCGCTCATCCGTGCCTCCCGGTTACGGGCAAACTGACTCAAATGCCCGGCTTAACAGTTCCTTAGCGCACCTGCCCCAATCTCTGCCAGTGGTGAGAGTGGAGAATGACATGGGTCGTAAAATCCGGAAATGGGCAGATGTGCCCGCAGGTCAGGAAAACCCGTTGGCACACGCCTTGGCGTCGCGGGACAAATCCATCGTTTCGATGGTCGATGAGGCCGTCAGGCACAATCAGGTCATGCTGGCCTACCAGGCGATCGTTCCCGCGGGGGGGCAGGGCAGAGCGGCCTTTTACGAAGGGTTGATCCGGGTCATGGATGAGACCGGGCGCATCATTCCCGCGCAAGAGTTCATTCATGCGGTCGAGACCACGGAAACCGGGCGCATCATAGATTGCCTCGCTTTGGAGAAGGGGTTGCGCGCCCTGCGCGATTACCCCGACCTGCGCCTTGCGATCAACATGTCGGCCCGCTCGATCGGGTATCCGCGCTGGATGCGGACCCTCAAGCGCGGGTTGGCGCATGGGGACACGATCGCCGAGAGGCTGATTCTGGAGATTACCGAAAGCTCCGCCATGCTGGTGCCGGAGCTGGTCGTGAATTTCATGGATGATCTGCAAAAAAAGCGAATCAGTTTCGCGCTGGACGATTTCGGGGCGGGCTTCACATCATTCCGGTATCTGAGGGATTTCTATTTCGACATTCTCAAGATCGACGGTCAGTTCATCCGCGGGATCTGTGATGACCCCGACAATCAGGTTTTGACGA
>JANSYB010000436.1 GCA_024742655.1 Paracoccaceae bacterium
AGCTACGACACCGACACGCTGACCAAGGGCTACCGTCTGCCCTCGCTGGCCGCGGGAATGCTGGCCAGCCACCTGGGGCGCACACATGGGCCGATCCTGGATGCCGGTTGCGGAACCGGGCTGGTGGGCGAGACGCTCATGCTGATGGGGTACCATCATATCACCGGCTGCGACCTGTCGCCCGAAATGCTGGTAAGGGCACAAAAGACCGGTGCCTATGCCGATCTGGAACAGGCCGACATGGGAGCGGCGCTGCCATTCCCCGATGGTCACTTCGCGGGGTTCGTCTGTGTCGGCTCCTTCGGCCCCGGACATGCCCCGCCGGCAACGCTGACACATCTGGCGCGCGTGACGCGCCCGGGCGGGTACGGGGTCTTCAATCTTCTCGAGGCGTCGTTCAAGGAACAGGGCTTTCCCGAAGTGATGGAACGGCTCGCGGCGGATGGCGCATGGGAAATTGCCCACACCTCGCCACCTTTCCTGCCATTCCTTGCCGGAGAGCCTGACCTCTGGTCACGGATTTACGTGGTCCGGATGGTCTAGAGGCAAAATTCTTCAAAAGAATTTTGACAAGACTTTTTGGAAAAGTCTTGTTCCGCGTCACGTCATGTTTCCACTGGAAAATTCGGGCGGCGTCCCATATTGAAACCCAGTGCAAAAGGGAAATCTCAACCATGAACGATCTTTTCAATTCTTTCATGACCGGGCCTGACGAAAAGGGCCGGTTCGGTGATTTCGGCGGCCGGTTCGTTTCGGAAACGCTGATGCCGCTGATCCTCGAATTGGAAGAGCAATACGAGCGCGCCAAAACAGACCGGTCTTTCTGGGACGAGATGGATTTCCTTTGGAAGCACTATGTCGGCCGACCCAGCCCGCTTTACCATGCCGAGGGTCTGACGGAGCGTCTTGGTGGCGCCAAGATCTATATGAAGCGCGATGAGCTGAACCATACCGGCGCGCACAAGATCAACAACGTTCTGGGCCAGATCCTGCTGGCGCGGCGCATGGGCAAGACCCGGATCATCGCCGAGACGGGGGCCGGGCAGCACGGCGTCGCCACGGCAACGGTCTGCGCCAAGTTCGGTCTGAAATGCATCGTCTACATGGGCGCGCATGACGTGGAGCGTCAAAAACCCAACGTGTTCCGCATGCGCCTTCTGGGGGCAGAGGTGATCCCGGTGACCTCTGGCCGCGGCACACTCAAGGACGCGATGAACGACGCTTTGCGGGATTGGGTCACGAATGTGCGTGACACCTTCTATTGCATCGGCACGGTCGCCGGTCCGCACCCCTACCCGGCCATGGTCCGCGATTTCCAGTCGATCATCGGCAAGGAGACCAAGGAGCAGATGCAGGAGGCCGAAGGGCGCCTGCCCGATACGATCATTGCCGCGATCGGCGGCGGATCGAATGCCATGGGCCTGTTTTATCCCTTCCTTGACGACAAGGACGTCAACATCATCGGGGTCGAGGCCGGTGGCAAGGGCGTGAACGCCAAGATGGAGCATTGCGCCTCTCTCACCGGTGGCCGGCCCGGCGTTCTGCACGGCAATCGCACCTATCTCTTGCAGGATGATGACGGCCAGATCCTCGAGGGATACTCGATTTCCGCCGGTCTCGATTACCCCGGTATCGGACCCGAGCACAGCTGGCTGCATGACATAGGCCGTGCGCAATACGTGTCCATCACCGACAAGGAGGCGCTGGAGGCGTTCAAGCTGTGCTGCGAAAGCGAAGGGATCATCCCCGCGCTGGAGCCCAGTCACGCCCTGGCGCATGTCACCAAGATCGCACCGGATCTGCCCGAGGATCATATCATCTGCATGAACATGTGCGGGCGGGGCGACAAGGATATCTTCACCGTTGCCCGGCATCTGGGATTCGAGATGGGCGAAGGCGACTGATGTGCCAACAGCTGCATAAACCATGGTTTATGCAGGGCCGAATAAACCTGACGCCGGTCGTCAGGGCGTCTTTTCCTGTGTAGATTGAGTGCATGAACTGGTCCTGCCCCGTAGAAGGCGGGGCCGGTTGGCTCAAAGAGGACAGAATGAAGCGCCGCCATATCCTTTGCATCCTGATTGGCCTGATTGGCCTGATTGCCATGCCGGCCCAGCCCGCCTTCGCGCAGACCGCGCAGGAGAAGGTCGTTCGGCAACTGCGCGCACAGGGGTTCGAAGATATCGAGATCAGCCGAACGCTTTTGGGGCGGGTACGCATTATCGCCATCGAGGATGATACGCTTCGGGAAATCATTCTGAACCCGTCTACCGGTGTGATCCTGCGGGACTACTGGACCGAGGTGGAAGACGACGATTATGATGATGACGACGACGATGATGGAAAGGACCGAGACCGGGGTGATGACGAGGACGACGCGTATCTTCTGAACAGTGATGATCGAGATGATGACGACTGACCCGACGCGCCTCGCCCTGGATCCGATGCATCTTCACTCTGAGACATGGGCATCGAGCGCGTGAGCTCGCGGGTTGGATACATCTTGCTTTTCGCGGTACAATTCGTATGCGCGTTCTTTTTCCTGTACGATATCCTGGCGAATACTTTCGGGCTGCGCGCGCGCCCGATCAGCTGGCAAGCCTACGAAATGATTGAAATCGGAGCAGGCGCCGGGCTGGTGATCGGTGTTGCGGTCACTGCGCGCCTTCTGCTTTTGTCCGTCCGGCGGCAGCGCAAGGCAGAGGCGGATCTGCGTCTTGCATCGGGTGCTTTCATGACGGTGATGCAGGAACGGTTCGACGCCTGGGGCTTGATCCCGGCGGAGCGGGATGTCGCGCTGTTTTCGATCAAGGGCCTGACCCTGTCCGAGATTGCCGCATTGCGCAGCACCTCCGAGGGCACGGTCAAGGCGCAAAGCACCGCGATCTACCGAAAGGCCGGTGTCGGCAGTCGCGCGCAACTTCTAAGCCTGTTCATCGATGACCTGATGGGGGAGGCATTGCCGGGCGTGGCCACGGCGCCCGAGAGACTGGATACCGCTATCTGATCGGTGCGGGGCAGGGCGGCCGTGGATCCGGCCGCCGTGTCAGCTGGGGGCGTGCTGCCTGAGCACCTCGAGCGGCACGATATCGAGGGCGCGCTGGTGCGTGGCTTCCAGCCGGACCTGCGGCGCGCACCCCTCCTCATGCGCTTGCAGAAACCGCGCGGCGCACAGGCACCACTGATCGCCCGGCTTCAGCCCGGCAAAGCCGAATTCGGGGCGCGGGGTCGACAGGTCATTTCCCACGTATTTG
>JANSYB010000240.1 GCA_024742655.1 Paracoccaceae bacterium
GCGCCATCAAGGCGGCGGAACAGAAATGGTGGACCCAGGAAGAGACCAAAGCCTATACCGGCCTGGCTGGCGAACCGGCCTTTGCCGATGCGATGATCGGGCTTGTTCTGGGCGATGCCGTGCCGCGCGACAGCGTCGCCGCAGTGGCAACGCCGGGGGGAACGGGCGCGGTGCGTCAGGCCTTTGAACTGATCGGGATGGCCAACCCGGACGCCCACATTTTCGTGTCGGACCCGACATGGCCCAACCACCTGAGCATTCTCAAGCATCTGGGCATGCAGGCCGTGCCGTATCGCTATTTCGACAGCCAGACAGGCGGCGTGGATTTTGGCGGCATGATCGAGGATCTCGGCCAGGCGCGCGCCGGTGATATCGTGCTGTTGCATGGCTGCTGCCACAACCCGACGGGCGCAAACCTGACCGGGCCGGAATGGGACGCGGTGATCGCCTTGATGAACGACAAGGGCCTCGTTCCGATGATCGACATTGCGTATCAGGGCTTTGGGGACGGTCTTGAGGCGGATGCGGCCGGCACACGCGCCGTTGCCCAGGGCTGCCCCGAGATGCTGATCGCGGCCAGTTGTTCCAAGAATTTCGGCATCTACCGCGAACGCACGGGCCTTTTGATGGCCATTGGACAGGACACGGCACGGCGGTCCCTGACCCAGGCCAATCTCGCCTATCTCAACCGGCAGAACTATTCCTTTCCGCCGGATCACGGAGCACGCCTTGTCACGCTGGTTCTGAATGATGCGGAACTGCGCGCCGATTGGGAGGCCGAGCTGGAAGATGTCCGGACCGGTATGCTGGCCCTGCGCGAGCAATTGGCCGGCGAGCTTCAGGAGCGGTCCAAGTCCGACAGGTTCGGGTTCATCGCACAGCATCGCGGCATGTTTTCGCGGCTGGGCATTGCACCGGACAAGGTCGAGGCCCTGCGCGCACAGCACGGCATCTACATGGTCGGTGACAGCCGGATCAACGTGGCCGGCCTGAACAATCAGACGGTTCCTGTATTGGCGCAGGCGATGATCGACGTGGGCGCCTGAGATCAGGCCTTGTAGCGCGCGAGGAACATTTCGACCGCGCCATTGACGACCCGTTCGATGTCGGCTTCGGATTTCTGACATTCGACGCCGCACAGGCAGCGCACGAACAAGTCACTTTTGCACAGTTCGCCGAACTGGTTCGCGGCCAGATCCATGTCGTCGATTTTAAGGATACCCTTTTCGACATAAGGTGACAGAACCTGTGACATGCGTGCCCGGACAAGCGCCGGGCCGGATTCGTAGAAACGCTTGCCCAGTTCCGGGAACCGGTAGGATTCAGACACGCAGATGCGGTAAACCTGCTGGCCGAAATCCGAAAGGAAGAACCTCACGATCCGGTTGGCCGCCTCCTGCAGGACCTGTTCGACCGGCGCATCGGTGCCGATCACCTCAAGCGCCTCTTCGGCCTGCCGGTTGCATTCGATGCGGGCCACCTCGGAAAACAACAGCCTCTTGTCAGGGAAGTAACTGTAAAGCGTTGCCTTTGATACGCCCGCGGCCCGGGCGATGTCATCGACACTGGACCCTTCGAAGCCGTCGCGCATGAAGACCTGCCGGGCGCCTTCCAGCACCTGGTCGAACTTTCGCCCTTTCTTGATTTCGGCGGCGATCGCCGTCATGCCCGTCCTCCCGCTATGGCCGCACTGTAGTCGGGTGGACGCAGGAACCGCAAGCCTGAGAGCGGAAGTTCCCGCAACGAAGCTCAAAAGGCTTGTCGGTCCTTCACCGGCTACCGATCGATCCCGCCGTCATCCTGCGTGACCGGTTCGGGCTCAGGCTCCGGGAAAGTCAGCGGCGGAAACAGGCCAGACGTGCCAAAAGCGTGGGACACGACCGGAAACAAACCGGCAAAAACGAGAGTGACAGCAACCATCAGGGGTTTCATTGCGCTTCTCCATAACTGAACTGAATGGTTCACTTATTGATAAGCTGCCTGCACCACCTGTCAACAGAATACTGAACTGAACTGTTTACTTTTCTGTTTGAGGATATGCGCTTTGCAGGCTGAGAGGCGAAAATGGCACTTGTCCAAGGGCACGGAGCATACTATTTAGAACAATTCTAAAAAGGAGGCTTCCATGATCCCCGGTGTGACATCACGACGGCGCTTTTCGGACCTGAGTGAGCAGGAAATCCTCGCTCTTGCGATTTCCTCGGAAGAGGATGACGCTCGGATTTATCGTTCTTATGCCGAGATGCTGCGCGCGGACTACCCGGATACTGCGAAGGTGTTCGACGGCATGGCCGAAGAAGAAGACGGTCATCGTCACCGCCTGATCGACCTGCATAGTGACCGGTTCGGCGATGTCATTCCACTTATCCGCAGAGAGCACGTCGCGGGCTTCTATGCCCGCCGTCCGATCTGGCTGGTCGAAAACCTCGGCATCGAACGCATCCGCGCCGAAGCCGAGGCGATGGAGCATGATGCCGAAACCTTTTACCACAAGGCGGCGCAGAACACGCAAGACGCGGCGACCCGCAAACTGCTTGGTGATCTGGCGGCCGCAGAAGCCGGACATCAGGATCGCGCCGAGGAACTCAAGGATGAGCATCTCGACGATGACAGCATGTCCGCCGAGGAACGCACCGCGAAACGGAAATTCGTTCTGACCTGGGTGCAGCCGGGACTCGCGGGGTTGATGGATGGTTCGGTTTCCACGCTGGCGCCGATTTTTGCCACGGCTTTCGCCACGCAGGACACATGGACGACGTTTCTTGTCGGTCTCGCGGCATCGGTCGGCGCCGGTATTTCCATGGGTTTCACCGAGGCGGCAAGCGACGACGGCGAACTGTCGGGACGTGGCAGCCCGGTCAAACGCGGTATCGCCTCCGGTGTGATGACGACCGTGGGCGGGCTGGGCCATGCCCTTCCCTACCTGATCCCTGATTTCTGGACCGCGACGATCATCGCCATCGCCGTCGTGTTCGTGGAACTTTGGGCGATCGCGTGGATTCAGAACAAATACATGGAAACGCCTTTCTTCCGCGCCGCGTTTCAGGTGGTACTCGGCGGCGCGCTGGTCTTTGCGGCAGGCGTGTTGATCGGATCGGGCTAGCGCACGGCAACCTTCGGGCGTTGGCGCGCCATTCCATTTGACCCGGACGCTGGGCATGCTACCAAGCCAGCATGCTGGCGATCTTCCTTCAGACCCTGCCGTTCTTTCTCGTCATTGGCGTTGGCTACGGCGCGGGGCGCAGCGGATTCTTCAGTGAACAGGCGACCGCCTACCTGACAAAATTCGTGTTCTATTTCGCCCTGTCGGCCATGCTGTTCCGCTTCTCGGCCAACCTGTCGCTGTCCGAGATTTTCGACTGGCGGTTCGTAGTCGCCTATCTTTGGGGCACGGGGTTCGTCTATGCCCTGGCCACCTTGGTCGCGCTTCTGCGAAAGCTGAGCGCCGAAGAGGCCGCCTTCGAGGCGCAATGCGCCGTGATCGGGAATGTTGGGTTTCTGGGCGTGCCGATGCTGATCCTGCTGCTCGGCCCTGAGGCGATCGGGCCTGTGATGCTGGTTCTGGCCATTGACCTGATCGTCTTCGGGTCGTTGATCGTGATCATCGTGACCGGCACACGCGACGGCCGGATGAGCTTGGGCATCCTGCGCACGGTCGGCCTGGGCCTGCTGAAAAACCCGATGATCGTGTCCATTGTGCTGGGTCTTGGCTGGTCGGCTTCGGGCCTGCAGATCCCGACCGTGATGAACGACTTTCTGTCACTTCTGGGTGCGGCCGCCACGCCAGGTGCGCTATTCGCGATCGGCGCCTCGCTGGCCTCTAAATCGGCGGAGCGCCCCTTCGTGGCCGGCTGGCTCAGCTTCAACAAGCTGATCCTGCATCCGCTGTTCGTCGCCTTTTCGGCGTTGGTCTTGTTTCCGGTCGATCCCTATCCGGCGGCTGTCATGATCACCGCGGCATCGCTGCCCGTGGCGGGCAACGTGTATATCCTGGCACAGCATTACGGGGTCGCGCCACAGCGCGTCTCGGCCTCGATCCTGATCTCGACGGCCATGGCAGTCATCACCGTATCGCTGGTGATCGGCTGGGTGAACGGCCTGTATTGAAGGATACGTGCATGAGTGACACCACATCGCCTGCCCGTCAGCCCAAGTCGCTGCACCTCTTGACGCTACTGAACAAGGGTCTGAACCGGTCGAAAAACGCAAGCAGGATGATGATTTTAGCGGTGGGGCACGCAGCAGAAAATGTTACGGTCCCGGCAGCCGCAAAGGTCAGGAAACCTTTGGATGAGATCATGACCGTTCATCGCAACGGTCGAAACAGGAAGGAATGAGAGAATGGAAACCGTATCCGAAAATGCGTGCTTTGGCGGTGTGCAGGGGGTTTATACCCATACGTCCGATGCCTGCGGGTGCGACATGACCTTTGGCCTGTTCCTGCCCGAGGAGGCCAAGGATGGCCCGGTGCCGGTGTTGTGGTACCTGTCTGGCCTGACCTGCACGCATGAGAATGCCATGGTCAAGGCCGGCGCACAGGGCTGGGCCGCCGAACAGGGCATCGCCCTGGTCTTTCCCGACACCTCGCCGCGGGGCGAGGGCGTGGCCAATGACGAGGCCTATGACCTCGGCCAGGGTGCCGGGTTCTACGTGAATGCCACGCAGGATCCTTGGGCCCCGCATTTCCGCATGTGGGATTACGTGGCAGAGGAACTGCCCGGCATCATCACCGGCAATTTCGCCGTTGACGCGGAACGGCAGGCCATTACCGGCCATTCGATGGGGGGGCATGGTGCACTGACGCTGGCCATGGGCCTGCCCGGCCGCTTTGCCTCGGTGTCGGCCTTCTCACCGATCGTGAACCCGACGCAAAGCGATTGGGGCCGCAAACAGTTCGGCGCCTATCTTGGTTCGGATGAAAGCACATGGGCCGCCCATGACGCGACGCTCCTGATGCGTGAGGCGGGGTTCGACGGCCCGATCCTGAC
>JANSYB010000077.1 GCA_024742655.1 Paracoccaceae bacterium
GGCCAGATCCTCGGGCTCCAGGTGGTTGACATGGTTCTTGCCGCAGGCCCGCGCCAGCGTCTGCGCCTCCAGCGTCAGCACCTTGAGGTAGTTGCGCAGCTTGCGCCCCGCCTCGACCGGGTCCAGCCGCCTGGCCAGTTCCGGATCCTGCGTGGAAATGCCCGCCGGGTCCTGACCCTCGTGCCAGTCGTCATAGGCGCCCGCGGTGGTGCCCAGCTTCTGATACTCGGCCTCCCACTTGGGATCGTTGTCACCGATGGCCACCATGGCCGCCGTGCCGATGCTGACCGCGTCGGCCCCGAGCGCCAGTGCCTTGGCCACATCCGCGCCCGAGCGGATCCCGCCCGACACGATCAGCTGCACCTCGCGGTGCATGCCCTGATCCTGCAACGCCTGCACGGCCTCGCGGATACAGGCCAGCGTCGGGATGCCCACATGTTCGATGAACACGTCCTGCGTGGCCGCCGTTCCACCCTGCATGCCGTCGATCACGACAACGTCCGCACCGGCCTTGATCGCCAGCGTGGTGTCGAAATAGGGCCGCGCCGCGCCGACCTTGACGTAGATCGGTTTCTCCCAGCCGGTTATCTCGCGCAGCTCGAGGATCTTGATCTCCAGATCGTCGGGGCCGGTCCAGTCCGGGTGTCGGCAGGCAGACCGCTGGTCGATGCCCTTGGGCAGCGTGCGCATCTCGGCCACGCGGTCGGAAATCTTCTGACCCAGAAGCATCCCGCCCCCGCCCGGCTTGGCGCCCTGCCCCACGACCACCTCGATCGCATCGGCCTTGCGCAAATCGTCGGGGTTCATCCCGTAGCGGCTTGGCAGGTACTGGTAGACCAGCGTCTTCGACTGGCCGCGTTCCTCGGGCGTCATGCCGCCGTCGCCCGTGGTGGTGGACGTCCCCGCCGCCGAAGCACCGCGGCCCAGGGCCTCCTTGGCCTGTGCGCTGAGCGCGCCAAAGGACATGCCCGCGATGGTGATCGGGATTTTCAGCTCGATCGGCTTTTTCGCAAAGCGCGTGCCAAGCACCACGTTGGTGTCGCAGCGCTCACGGTAGCCCTCGAGCGGGTAGCGCGACATCGACGCGCCCAGAAAAACAAGGTCATCGAAATGCGGCACCTTGCGCTTGGCCCCGCCTCCGCGAATGTCGTAGATGCCGGTGGCCGCCGCGCGGCGGATTTCGGCGTTCACCTCTTGGGAAAAGGTGCTCGATTGAACCGGCAGGGTGCGCGGCACTTGATGTTCGTCATTGGCCATGTGCCGTCCTCCTCAATACGCGTTGTCGATGTCGAAATTATAGAGCTTGCGGGCCGACCCGTAGCGCTTGAACTCTTCGGGCTTGGCATCCATGCCCGCGCGTTCCAGCAGATCGGTCAGGGTCGCGATATGCTCGGGGCGCATCTCTTTCTCGATGCAGTCGGCACCAAGGCTTTTGACCGAACCGCGCACGAAGAGATGCGCCTCGTAGATCGAATCGCCAAGCGCGTCGCCCGCGTCGCCACAGACCACCAGATTGCCCCTTTGCGCCATGAAGGCCGACATGTGGCCGATATTGCCCTGCACCACGATGTCGATTCCCTTCATGGAAATCCCGCAGCGCGAACTGGCATTACCCTTGATGACCAGAAGCCCGCCATGGCCCGTGGCCCCGGCATACTGGCTGGCGTCGCCCTCGACGATCACGGTGCCGGACATCATATTCTCGGCCACGCCCGGCCCGACATTGCCCTTCACGGTGATCGTGGCCTGCTTGTTCATGCCCGCGCAGTAATACCCGGTGGAGCCGTTGACGGTCACGTCGATCGGCGCGTCAAGGCCCACGGCAATGGCATGGCTGCCGCGCGGCTTCACGATTTCCCAGGCGGTTTCGTTGGTCTGATGGCTCTGGGCCTGAAGCGCCTCGTTCAGCGCGCGCAGCCCGTTTTCCTCAAGATTGAATGTCTGCATGTCAGTGGGTCCAGAAATAGACGGTTGCGGGTTCGGGCTCCCAGACGCGGGCATCCTCGATGCCAGGCAGGTTGACCAGCGCGCGGTATTCGCTGCCGAAGGCGACGTATTGATCGGTTTCGGCCATCACGGCGGGCTTGCACGCGATCGGGTCGCGCAGCACGCCGAACCCGTCCTTGGTGCCCACCACGAAGGTGTAGAACCCGTCAAGATCCTCGATACCCGATTCCAGCGCCTCGCCCAGGCTTTCGCCCTGCTGCATCTTCCATGTCAGGTAGGCGGCGGCGACCTCGGTGTCGTTCTCGGTCTCCACGTTGACGCCCTGCCGGGCCAGCTTGCGGCGCAGGGAGTTGTGATTGCTCAGCGAGCCGTTATGCACAAGGCACTGATCCGCCCCGGTCGAGAACGGGTGCGCCCCAAGCGTGGTAACGGCCGACTCGGTCGCCATGCGGGTGTGCCCGATCCCGTGCGTGCCGGTCAGTTGCGGGATGTCGAAGCGTTTCGCGACATCTCCCGGCAGGCCGACTTCCTTGTAGATTTCAATCACTTCACCCGCGCTCATCACGCGCATGTCGGGTCGGATGCTTTTCAGCGCGGCACGCGCCTCGGCCACCTTACCCTCGGGCAGTTCCAGCACTGCGTGGGTGTCGATCACCCGCATGCTGACATGCTCCTCGATCTCACAACCCAGGTCGTGATCCAGCCCCGCGAAGGTGGCCGGATCGGCCGCCTGCACGGTCAGCTTGGCAAACCCGTCTTGATCTGTGCCGTAGACCGCGATCCCGGCGCTATCCGGTCCACGGTCCGACATGGTGATCAGCATATCGGTCAGCATTTCCCCAAGACGCGGTTCCAGCGCCTTGTCCTTCAAGAACAGTCCGACGATTCCACACATCGACGCCTCCATGACTTCTGTCGCGCAGACGCTAGCGGGGAATCGGACCAGTAGCAATAGAAAGAATTATTGTTTCCTATCAGGAATAATCAACCGCCGCCCTGAGGATAGGAAATCACTGACAAATACCGCACCGGCAGCTTGATCAATTCGTCCGGCCCGTGCGGCGCGTCGGCGTCGAAAAACAGGCTGTCCCCGGGACGCAGGTGAAAGCTTTGATCGCCGTGGCGATACCCGACCTCGCCCTCCAGAATATAAAGCAGTTCGATACCCTCGTGCTGAAACGTCGGGAAAATGTCCGATTCCTCGCTCAGCGTGATCAGGTAAGGCTCCACCACGACACCGCTATTGGTGGCGCCGATATGGCCCAGAAGGTTGTATTGATGGCCCGCGCGCGTGCCTGCGCGCTCGATCTCAAGCGCCTCGCCCGCCTTGACATGCACCGCCTCGCGCCGTTCCTCGAAGCGGCGGAAAAAGGCCGTCATCGGCACGCTCAGCGCCGCCGACAGAACCTGCAGCGTTGTCAGAGAGGCCGATGTGACCCCGTTCTCGATCTTGGACAACATGCCCACCGACAGCCCCGTCGCCTCGGCCAGGTCGGCCACGGTCATGTTGCGCGCCTTGCGGAAATCGCGCACCTCGCGGCCGATCGCGGTCTCGAGGTTCTTTTCGCGGCTCTCGCGGGTTTTGTGCGGGTCCTGACTGAGTTTGGATACGGGCATGAACACTCATCTTTTGACTGGCGCGCCACGATGCGCAATCGGAAGATGTTTTTCAAGCTGAACCTTGGACCGGGCTGTGGGGCCGTCGCCACATTCGCGCCACATTCCGGTCACCAATGCGCCGAAATGTCATGCTTTGCTGAACGGATTAACGAGCGCCGGTCGGGCGCTGTCCGGCCGGTCTGTTACCCAAAAGGAGCAGACAGATGCCACAGGCACAGCCCAAAGAGCAAGATCAGACCCCCACCCCCGCGCGCAGTGAGGCCAAGGCCCAAACACCTGCCAAGACGGTCAGCAAACAGGTGTTCAGCGACTTCGCGTCGATCTGAATTGCAGGCACGAAAAAGGCGGCGCAGCCGATGCCACGCCGCCCTGACGATCCATCGGACCGGTCTTAGCCGACCAGTTCGAGACCCGAGAAGAAGTACGCGATTTCCACCGCCGCGGTTTCCGGCGCGTCAGAGCCGTGAACCGAATTCTCACCGACCGATTCCGCGAATTCGGCGCGGATCGTGCCCGGGGCGGCATCGGCGGGGTTGGTGGCCCCCATCACTTCGCGGTTCTTGGCAATCGCGCCTTCGCCTTCCAGCACCTGCACCACGACCGGCTCGGAAGCCATGAATTCGCACAGCTCGTCGTAGAACGGGCGTTCGGCATGCACGGCGTAGAACACACCGGCCTGATCCTTGGTCAGGTGGATGCGTTTCTGCGCGATGATGCGCAGGCCTGCATCTTCGAACTTGGCGTTGATCTTGCCGGTCAGGTTGCGCTTGGTGGCATCGGGTTTGATGATGGACAGGGTGCGTTCGACAGCCATGGTAGCCTCTTTTTCCTTGCAGAACGGCGCGAACACAATGCCCGCGCCCTTGAATTGCGGCCCCGATAGCATGGGGGCCGGGCTTTGAAAAGCCGCGATTGACGCAGGCGGCGGGATGGGGCATCCGGGGGCCATGCTCCGGTTGGACAACATAAGCTACTCGGTCGCCGGCCGGCCCCTGATTGATGGGGCATCGGCGATGATTCCCGATGGTCACAAGGTCGGCATAGTCGGCCGGAACGGCACCGGAAAAACCACGATTTTCAAATTGATACGCGGCGAACTTTCGCTGGAATCGGGCGATATCCACCTGCCCGCCCGCGCCCGCATCGGCGGCGTCGATCAGGAGGTGCCGGGCAACGAGGTGTCACTGCTGGACACCGTGCTGGCCGCTGATACCGAGCGTGCCGCCCTTCTGGCCGAGGCCGACAGCGCCACAGATGGGGACCGGATCGCCGAGATCCAGACCCGTCTGGCCGATATCGACGCCTGGAGTGCAGAGGCCCGCGCCGCTTCGATCCTAAAGGGGCTGGGGTTCACCGATGCCGAACAGGCGATGCCCTGCTCGGCCTTTTCGGGCGGCTGGCGGATGCGCGTTGCGTTGGCGGCGGTGCTCTTTTCCGCGCCCGACCTGCTGCTGCTCGATGAGCCGACCAACTATCTCGATCTCGAGGGCGCGCTCTGGCTGGAAAGCTACCTCGCCCGCTATCCGCATACCGTGCTGGTTATCAGCCACGATCGCGGCCTTCTGAACCGGGCGGTCGGCTCCATCCTGCATCTCGAAGACCGCAAGCTGACGCTCTACCAGGGCGGTTACGACACGTTCGCCCAGACCCGCGCCGCCCGCGTCGCCGCCGCCGAGGCCGAGGCGAAAAAACAGGAGGCGCGCCGCGCGCATCTGCAATCCTATGTCGACCGGTTCCGCTACAAGGCCGACAAGGCCCGGCAGGCGCAGGCCCGGATCAAGGCCTTGGCCCGGATGCAGCCGATCACCCGCCCGCAGGAGGCAGCACTGCGCCGGTTCACCTTTCCCGAACCCGAACAGCTGTCGCCCCCCATCATCCGGCTGGAAGGGGCCGCCACTGGCTATGACGGCGCGGCCGTGCTGCGGCGGCTGAACCTGCGCATCGACCAGGATGACCGCATTGCCCTGCTGGGCCGTAACGGTGAGGGGAAATCCACCCTTTCCAAGTTGCTGGCGGGCAAACTTGATGTTCTTGAGGGGCAAATGCACGCCTCGAACAAGCTGCGCGTCGGCTATTTCGCGCAGCACCAGGTCGACGAATTGCGCATCGACGAAACGCCGCTGGATCATATCCGCCGCCTGCGTCCCGACGAGGCGCAGGCCAAACTGCGCGCCCGTCTGGGCGGATTCGGCATCGGTGCCGAGCAGGCCGACACCGAGGTGGGCCGCCTTTCGGGGGGACAAAAGGCCAGGTTGAGCCTGATGCTGGCCACGATCGACAGCCCGCACATGCTGATCCTCGACGAGCCGACCAACCACCTCGATATCGAAAGCCGCGAGGCACTGGTCGAGGCGCTGACCGCCTATTCCGGCGCGATTATCCTTGTCAGTCACGACATGCACCTGCTGAGCCTTGTGGCCGACCGGCTGTGGCTGGTCCGGGATGGCACGGTGCAGCCCTACGAGGGCGATCTGGACAGCTATCGCGCGATGCTGCTTGGCGGGGACGACACCGCCAAGACCGGCAGAGCCGACAAGCCCGCCGCCAAGGCCAAACGCCCGTCGCGCGATGCCATCCTCGCCCTGCGGCAGGACGTGCGCAAATGCGAGGAGCGGGTGGAAAAACTCAACGAGATGCGCGACCGCATCGCCACCAAGCTGGCCGACCCGGCGATGTACGAAGAACAGAACGCCAGCCAGGCCGCCGTATGGAACAAGAAGTATTCCGAGGTCATGGACGGGCTCGACCGCGCGGAAACGCTTTGGATGGCCGCCCTTGAACGACTGGAAAAGGCCGGGGGCTGACGCGATGGACCCGACCTTTCTGATCACCGCCTTCGTGACGCTGTTCGTCATTATCGACCCCGTGGGCATGACGCCGCTTTTCGTGGCCCTGACGCAGGGTATGGACGCCGCCCGGCGCCGGGCCATTGCCCTGCGCGCCTGCATCACCGCCGCGCTGATCCTGATCGTCTTTGCCGCCTTCGGCGAGGCGGTACTGGGCTTTGTCGGTATTTCCATGCCCGCGTTCCGTATCGCGGGCGGGATCCTGTTGTTCCTGACGGCCCTCGACATGCTGTTCGAGCGCCGCACCAAGCGCCGACAGGGACAGGCGGACGAGGCCGAAGAGGACGACGACAGCGACGATCCTTCGGTCTTTCCGCTGGCCATTCCGCTGATTGCCGGGCCCGGTGCCATCGCGACGGTCATCCTGCTGGCGGGTCAACGGCCCGGGATCGAAGGGCTGGCCTGGGTGGTTGGCGTGATGCTCAGCGTGATCCTGCTGGTGTTCCTGTTGTTCTTGACTGCCGGCCTGCTGGAGCGCGCGCTTGGCCGCACGGGTATCAACGTGGTCACCCGCCTGCTGGGGATGCTGCTGGCCGCGCTTGCGGTGCAGTTCGTTCTGGACGGGTTGCGCGGCTTCGGTCTGGCAGGCTGAGCCAAGACCCCCTATATCAGCGGCATGAGTGGAGACGACACAGCCAGATTGATCTATCTCGTGTTGCTGGGTGGCGCGGTCGCGTTGTGGTTTTTCGCCCAGAACCGCGAATCCCTGGGCAAGCTCACGCAACAGGCGCTGGTCTGGGGACTGATCTTCGTGGGCGCGATCGCGGTGGTCGGCCTGTGGGGCGATATCCGGGCAACCGTCCAACCCGGTCAGGCCGGCTATGTCGGTGCGGATCGCATCGAGGTGCCCCGGGCCATCGACGGCCATTATTACCTGAGGGCACAGGTGAACGGCGCACCGGTCGATTTCGTGGTCGATACCGGCGCCACGCTGATCGTGCTGACGCAGTCCGACGCCGAACGCGCCGGTCTGAACCCCGATGATCTGGCCTATATCGGACGGGCCTACACCGCCAATGGCGAGGTGCGCACCGCCCCCGTGAAGCTCGATACGCTGGCCATCGGCCCGATCAAGGATCAGGGCGTCACGGCGGTGGTGAACGAGGGTGATCTGGAAATGTCCCTTCTGGGCATGGCCTATCTGCAGCGCTACTCGAGTGTCGAAATCTCGAACAACCGAATGATCCTGACGCGCTGAGCGCGGCCGACATATTCCAAAAACGATATACGTTTGATCTGGATCAATGCTGCTTGCACGCAGGACGCGTAGCCATTCGTTAAATCTGAATTTCCGATTCAGCTTTGACCGCAAAAGGAGACACCCATGCGCAAGACCCTGACCGCCGCCCTTCTGGCCTTTGCCGCCGCCCTGCCCGCACAGGCCGAGGAGACGCCCAAACTCGTCACCATCCTGACC
>JANSYB010000419.1 GCA_024742655.1 Paracoccaceae bacterium
CGGCCGAAATACTCCTCCTGCATGGTGCGCAGCAGGTTGCGGTCGCTGACCCGGCGCAGCAGCAGGTCGACCTCGGTCAGGTTGACGGTCTCGATCGGCACGGCCGCATCGGCGGCGCGTGGCAGGACATAGGCCCGGCCTGCAAAGCTGGCGCTTGGGCTGCGGTCACGGACATAAAGCGTGATCTCGACATCCTTGATCAGGGTCTCGCCGCTGGCCGCCGGCAGCCCCTCGCGGAAGGTAACGCGATAGCGTTCGCCGTGCTGCACCCCGTCGATGCAGATCTGCCGGTCGTCGGCCTGCACGACGAGGCCGGGATCGGGCAGACGCACGAAGGGGGTGTAATCGGTGCCGACGTTGATCAGCGGCTCCGAGAATTCCGCGCAGATGCGGGGCCCCGCACTTTCGTTGTCGGCGCGGTGTTCGGTGATCCGGAACCCGTATTTGGCGATAGCGCCTTCGAGTTGGCTGACGACATCCTCGCGCGGCTGGATCTGTTCGGCCAGCCGCAGGGCCGGGATCATGTCGCGCCCACGCCCGACGCGCTCCAGTGACCCGGCCATCTGCAACAGCGCATTGACGCGGGCGGGATCGTTCAGCGCCCGCAAGTAGGCATTGGCCGAGGCCTCCAGCGCCTGTTGGGCATAGCGGCGCTTGTCCGAGGCGTTCTGCGTTTCGATCAGCATCGACAGGCGGGCGTATTCCGCCCACTGGTCGGATGCATCCGAACGCGCCACCGCCGCGCCCATCCAGCGCATGGCGTTCAGGAAATCGCCCTGTGCGATCCGGTCCTGTGCCGCGCTCAGCATGGCGGGCAGATCCCATTGCCCGCCCGGATGGCGCGCCCCGATATCAAGAGCGAGGCTGCGCACGCTGGCGATATCCGCTGATGACAGGAACGACAGATCGGCACTGCGCGCGTCCATCTGCGCCAGAACGCGGGGGTCGGTGTCAAGAATTTCGGCGGATATCGCGCCTTCGTAGGGTTGGGTTTCGGTCACCCCGCGCTTGGGAAAACACGCGTTCGACCGGCTGTTGAATGTGTAGGCCCGGCAGGCGTCATTGGCGAAACAGGCGGTGCGGCAGGCCTGCAATGTCGTGTCGAAAAGAGGGTCCAGATCCGCGCCGTAAAAATCGACATCGCGCGTCACGACCTGCCGCTTTTCGGGAATGGCCGTTTGCGCCGAGGCAAGCCCGACCGAAACCGCCATGATGAATGCTGAAACGAAAAACCGGAGCATACTACCCTCCTTTGTGGTTGGGGTCATGGTGCCACGCGCCCCGCCCCGGGGCAACGATTCCAACTTCGGGCTTAAACTCTTGTTCACCATAATGACCGAATGTGACCGTCATCCCGGATCGGCATGGCGGAGGTCAGGGCATGAGCCTTGCCAACAAACTGGCGGAAGAACGGCGCGCGCGTCTTGCGGCGGAACGCCTGCTTGAGCAAAAGCAGGCGGAGCTTCAGGCGGCCAACCGCAAACTCGGCAAACATGCCCGCGCCCTTTCGGAAGAGATCGTCGAGACCCGCGCCGAGGTTCAGAATGTCCGGGACGAAAACGAGCGGGTCAAATCCGACCTCACCGTCGCCAACCAGAAGGTCGAGATTGCGGAGCGTCGTCTGTGGCACTCCATCGAGACGATCCAGGACGGGTTTGCGTTTTTCGATGCCGACAGCCGCATGATCGCGGCCAACAACGCGTGGCTGTCGGTGTTCGACGGGCTGGAGGACGTCAAACCCGGCATCAGTTACGTTGAGCTTTTGCAATACGCCACCGAGGAGGGCGTGGTGGATATCGGTGATGCGGCCCCCGTGGAATGGCGCGAGCGGATGCTGGATCGTTGGCAGGGCCCCAGTCCCGAACCCGAGATCATCCGGCTGTGGAGTGGGGAATACATCAAGCTGATCGATCAGCGCGGCCACGGCGGGGATGTCGTCAGCCTTGCGCTGAACATCACCGATACGATCCGCTACGAGGAACGGCTGAAGGCCGCGCGCCGCACCGCCGAGGCCGCCAGCCGTGCGAAATCATCCTTCCTTGCCAACATGAGCCATGAGATCCGTACCCCGATGAACGGGGTGGTCGGCATGGCGGAGCTGCTCAAAGACACCGAACTGGACGAAGAGCAGATGCTGTATGCCAACACGATCCGCAACTCCGCCGAGGCGCTTCTGGTGATTATCAACGACGTGCTCGACTATTCCAAGATCGAGGCGGAAAAGCTGGTGCTGCATGAAGAGCCGTTTGATCTTGAACGCAGTATCCACGAGTTGGTCATGCTGCTGCAGGCCAATGCCCGCGACAAGGGGCTGCAACTGATGGTCGATTACGACCTGTTCCTGCCCACGATGTTCATTGGCGATCCCGGCCGCCTGCGGCAGGTGATGACCAATATGCTGGGCAATGCCGTGAAGTTCACCGAGGCGGGGCATGTCCTTGTCCGGGTGGTGGGCGTGCCCGATGACAGGCCGGACCACGCCAGCCTGCATGTCACCATCGAGGATACCGGCATCGGCATCCCGGAGGAAAAGATCGGGCACATTTTCGGTGAGTTCAACCAGGTCGATGACGAACGCAACCGCAAGTTCGAGGGGACGGGCCTTGGCCTTGCCATCTCGGAAAAGCTGATCCGCATGATGGGAGGCGACATCTGGGTGGAGTCGATCGAGGGCGAGGGATCGACCTTTGGTTTCTCTGTCAGTCTGCCGCTGGCCGAGGTGGCGGACGAGGCGCCGTTCCGCCTGCCCGATTACGTGCGCCGCGTTCTGATCGTGGAGCCGAGCGATCTCAACCGGTCGATCCTTGAACGGCAATTCGGGTCTTTGGGTGTTGAAACGCTGAGTTGTCAGAGCGGGCCGGCGGCACTTGAGAGGCTACCTGACGGTTTGGATCTGGTCGTGACGGATCATATCATGGCCGAAATGGATGGCCTGGAACTGGCCGAGGCGCTTCGCGAGCGGGGATGCGAGGCCCCTGTGATCCTGCTCAGCCCGAATACTGGCAGCGCGGAAAACGACCCGGCCCGGCCCCTGTTGCATGCGGTTCTGCAAAAACCGGGCACGCGCCGCGACATGTTCGCCGCACTGTCGGGGCTGGCACCCGTTGCACATGCCGCGCCCGGTCAGACCGCTGCAAGCACCGCCCCCACTTCCGACGTGCAGGTTCCCGACGCTGGCCGGGTCATGCGCGTTCTGGCGGCCGAGGACAACAAGACCAACCGGCTGGTCTTTTCCAAGATGGTCAAAGGGTTCGACATAGAGTTGCAATTCGCCGAAAACGGGCGAGAGGCCTTGGACCTTTACCAGACGTTTTTGCCCGACCTTGTCTTCATGGATATCTCGATGCC